>DASYKL010000687.1:0-10655 GCA_035995405.1 Chloroflexota bacterium | reverse complement strand
CAGGACAGCGGCCGGCAAGTAGGTCGACAGCAGCGCTTCCCAGGAAACTGCGCGCGCCTCAGGCTGCTCGTTAGATAGCTCCGCCCCCACCAGTGGCAAGGGTAGCCGGACAGCTTCCGCGGCTGCCCGGTACGATGGCCGCCGACGTATGGTCCTGTATTTGAACGACACCGACGTGCAACAGCTGCTGCCTATGGACACCTGCATCGAGGTCATGGAGGAGGTGTTTCAGGACGCGGCGAATGGGCTCACCGAGAACCGGCCACGGCAGCATCTGGCGCTGCCGAGCGGCGGCTTTCACAGGGTCATGGCCGGCGGGGCTTACGGGCCGCGCTTTGGCGCCTTTGGGCTGAAGAGTTATGCCGCTGTCAAAGGTGGTCCGCGGTACATGGTCTTGCTGTACGACGCGGCGACAGCAAACCTGAGCGCCATCGTCGAGGCCAAGTATCTCGGCCAGGTGCGCACCGGCGCCGTGGCCGGCCTGGCGACGCGTCATATGGCGCGGCCGGATGCGACGCAGCTGGCGATGATTGGCACTGGTCGCGAAGCGCGCTCGCAGCTGGAGGCGATGGTCGCTGTGCGATCGATCCAGCGGGTGACCTGTTACAGCCGTACAGCCGAAAGGCGCGATGCGTTTGCGCAAGAGATGTCAGCCCGTTTTGATGTCGAGGTCACAGCGTTCGATACGGCCGAAGCATGTGTGTCCGGGGCGGACATCGTCTGCACCATTACCAGCACCAACACGCCTGTGTTCTTCGGTGCGTGGCTGCAGCCGGGGATGCATCTAAATGCCGTCGGGGCGACGTCGCTGTACCGCCAGGAAATCGATGCAGAGACGGTGCGACGGGCTGACACGGTGGTCGTGGAAGATGTGGAGCAGGCGCGTGAAGAGTGCGGCGAGCTGATCTATGCCGCCGAGCGCGGATTGCTGCGCTGGCCGACGGTGGTCGAGTTACGGCACGTGGTGAGCGGCGTTCAGCCCGGGCGGCGGAGTGCCGAGGCGATCACCCTGTACAACGCCCTCGGTGTCGCCTCGGAAGACGTCGCCGCCGCGGCGTATGTCTATCAGCAAGCGCAGCGCAACGCATGCGGCATCGAATTGCCGATTCCGGCCAGGCTGTGATCGTCGACGTCCACGCCCACGTCACCGGTCCAGCAGAGCTGTACGCCTATTTTCGTGAGCTGCAAGCCAGCCCCGGCCCGATGCGGCCACGGGCGCCGACGTTCTCTGACGAGCAGGTCGAAGCGTCTCTGGCCGACCACCTGCAGGAAGTGGCGAGCGTCGGCACCGATGTGCAGCTCGTCTCGCCCCGGCCCTGGGCGATCCCGACAGCCGACCGCCGCGAGGCGGTGGTCCAGGCGATCACCCAGAGAGTCAATGACATCGTGGCGCAGGCGGTGCGACTCCATCCTGATCGCCTGGTTGGCATGGCTGGGCTGCCGCAGGTAGCGGGCATGAGTCCGGCCAATTGTGCGGACGAGCTGGAGCGCTGCGTGACCCAGCTGGGGTTCGTCGGCTGCAAGATCAATCCCGATCCGGGCGAAGGCGGTCTGCAAACGCCATCAATGGGTGATGAGCACTGGTATCCGCTGTACGAGAAGATGGTGGCGCTCGATGTACCGGCGTTGATTCACGGCGGCCCGTACCGTTTTGGGCGTGAGCCGGAGCTGGGCTATTTCTGCACCGAGGAAGCAGTCGCGGCGTGGGGCTTGCTCCGCTCACGTGTGTTCCAGGATTTCCCGACACTCAAGATCATCGTCGGCCATGGTGGCGGCTATGTGCCATATCAGGTGGGTCGCGGCCGAGCCTTCCGCTTGAACGAGATGGCTCGCGCGGCGGATGTCGAGTCGTTCGACACCACGTTGCGGCGGCTGTGGTTCGACACGGTGCTCTACAACATCGAGTCGCTCGATTTGCTAGTGCGGGTGGTCGGTGTGGACCGCTGCGTGTTTGGCAGCGACAAACCGGCGAACGGCTCGGTCATGGACCCGCTGACGGGCCGGGTCTTGAACGACATCAAGCTGTTGGTGGAATCGATCGACTGGCTATCCGACGACGATCGCGCGGCGGTGTATGTGGGGAACGCGCGGGCATTGTTCAGCCGCCTGCGGCTGCCGGCTTAGGTCGCGGCGATGAACTCCAGCATGACTTTGAGCGACGGCGCCAGGGTGTAGTGCGTGACCTGCGGCGCGGGTGGCCGCTCGTCGGTCTGGATGAGTCCGCGCCACAGGCGTTCAGCTGTCTGGCGATCCGCTGGATCGGCGAGGAACAGGCGGGCCTGGGTGATGTGCGCTGGCGCACAGTCGCCTGCTGCGAGTAGCGCGCGGACGTTCTCGAAGACGCACTCAGCCTGGCGGACCGCGCTGTCTGGCAGTTGGCCGGTCTGAGGATCGTAGGGGAGGACACGGGACGAAAAGAGATAGCGCCCGATGCGGACGCCCATCGGGATCGGGTTGGTGTGGGCGACGTTGGGCAGATGGAGGAGGCGCCGCCGTTGGTTGGCGACGGCGAAGAACTCGACGTGGATGGGTTTGTCCGGTGGCAGGGCGGCGGTCATGAACTTGTAGGTAGGGCGGTCGGTGTCATCGGTGAAGACGGTTAACCAGGCCGGGTTGATACTTGCCAGGAGGTCGCGGTGGGCGACGAAGAAGCTGACCTGAGCGACGTTGTCGAGCGACGCGCCGGCCGCTTCTACGACGGTGCGCAGGTCAGCCAAGGCGGCAGCCGTATCCGGCGCGGCGATACGCAAGCCATGGATCAAGTCGCCGACACGCGAGCCGACGGGGATCGGATCCTCGCGGAGGAAGATTTCACGCATCTACAGAGACGGGATGGTCCTGGTGCATGGTGTCGCTGTGGGTAAAGCCGGGGCCGAGCGCAGCGAATGCGACCTCGGCGAAATCCCAATCACTGGTGCCGCCGCTGGAGCCTGTCGCGGCGCCTCCAGAGACTGCGATGGCGCCCACCACTTTGCCGTCGTGGATGACGCACAGGCCACCGGGCAAGGTGGTCAACAGCGGGTCGTTCCAGTCGTGTGGGCCGCGATGGCCTTCATCTTCCTGGCGCTTCCAGAACTTCATCACACCATTGGTGTCCATCTCGAAAACGGCCGCCGTATACGCCTTGCGGTGGGCGGCCTTGAGGAAACGCGGCGCGCGACCATCCATCCGTGCGCATGCCAATAGCTCGCCCGTCCGGTCGACGACAACGACAGCGATGCGCCAGCTCTTCTGCTTCGCGTAGTCCAGCACCCCGGCGATGGCACGTTGGGCGTCGTCGAGATCGAGCGTTCGTTGGACGAGCATTCAGGCAGTCCCTCGTGGCACGCTGGCAAGCACCTCCAGGCGGACGGTCGTACTGCCGGGCAGGGCGGCGCGGAGGAATCGCAGCGGCGGCCCGCTGTCTGGGTGAGGGTAGAGCATGTTGTAGGCGGCTTCAACGGCGGCGCGATCTCGATCAGTGATGATGAATGCCAGGATCTGGTTCAGGTCGAGCGGTGTCGCACCGGCCTGGCTGAGCAGGCTACGGACGTTGTCGAAGGCGATACGGGCTTGCGACTCCGGATCAGTCGGGGTGGCGCCGCTGGCGGTGTCGGTACCGACGATACGTGACGAGAACAACACGTCGGCGAGGCAGGCGCCCATTGACATCGGGTCACCGTGGACCAGGCCCGGGATCTCGAGAACGCGACGGCCACCATTCTCGATGGCGAATACCTGCAGCCGCACCTGCTCGTCCGGCGGCAGGTCGAGCGGCACGTATTTGTGCGGCGGCCGGTCGGCTGAGTTAGGAAACCACTCCGTCCAGACATCGTTCAGCGCTGGCTTCAAATCAATATGCGGCAGAAAGACGGTCACATGGCCGACATCGGCCAGACCGAGACTGGCCCGTTCGAGTGTTGTCAGCATTTTTTTCAGTGCGGTACGCAATTGCGCCGTGAAGTCGTCTCCGCCGCGAGCGCCCGTCAGCGCCGGAGCAAAGAACAGGTTATCGATGACAATCGCATCCGGAATGGGGCTTTGGGGTGCAGCGGCGAAAACCTCTTGAATGGCGGGTGTGCCAGCGATCGCTTCGAGCATCAGCTGCATGGTTGGCGGCACAAAGGTGGTCAGCGTCGTCAACTCCGACCCGCTCGCGCCTCCTGCTGACGCCAGTGCAGCAGCGCCTGCCTCGTCCCGAACGAAACCGGTCAGCTGTGTCAGCGGAGCGGAGCTGGTTAGCGCCGCAATGTTGGCGAAGGCCTGTCGCGCCTCGACGTCCAGGCCGCCGACGGCGACGTTGCCGGTTGCTGGATCGGTGCCATGCACGCGCGAAGTCATGATCCAGTCACCGACTTTGACCGTCGGATCGCGAGCGGGGACACCGGGCAGGTCGACACGCTGGCGCGTGCCGTTAGCCAAGGCGAGACCATCCAGTCGCACGTTCGAGCCAGCGGGCAGCGGCGCCAGCAGGACTTTGAAGGCGGGCCGATTCGCCGGGTCGGGAAACAGTGCGTCCCAGGGGCCATAGATCGGCTCGCGATCGGCGGTGGTACGGACAAATGCGGTGACTCGAGCCAGGCCGTCACGGCTGACACCGGCTTCGTCGAGCACTGCGCACAGTGTGCGCAGCGCCTCGTTCATCGTCGACGCGGAGATGTCGGCGGCGTAGACGACGTCGCCGTAGCGGATGCCGAGTGGCTGTAAACGATCGGGATGGGGTCCGAAGAGCTGGACCAGGCGCATAGGCGGTAGCGTACCGGTGCGCGGCGGTTGACCGCATCCGGCCATCGTGATACACCATCGGCTCACTCGAGCAGAGGTACAGGGGGTTCAGGGGAGCGTGCGGGGGAGGTCGTCTGCGCTAGAGATTATGGGGACGGTGCTGTGCCTGGTGGCAGTGACCGCCTGCACGGCGGCTCCCCCGGCGAGTCCCACAGCGGCGCCGACATCGCCGCCAAAGCCGGCAGCAGCGGCGCCGACATCGCCAGCAACGCCGGCCGCGGCGGTGCCGACAGCCGCGGCGGCAGCGAAAGCCGCGGCGGGCCAGATGACGACGGCCGAAGAAGCGGCCTGGGAAAAGCAGACCTATGAAGCGGCCAAGAACGAAGGCAAGCTCGTCGTTTACGGTTTCTGGAACCCCGACCTGGAGAAAGTCACGCGCGACTTCCTGGCCGAAAAGTACCCGGGCATAGAGCTCGAGACGCTGACTACGACGACGGCTACCGACAAGATTCGTACGGAACGGCAGACGGGGCAGTTTGTGGTGGATGCCTATCTCGGTGGCGGCACCACAGCGCTCGGCCTGGCTGATCTGGGCTTTACGGAGAAGTTCGCTCCACCGGCGGAATCGCTGGCCGGCTCGCAGTGGAAAGTCCAGCCGTCCTCATACATGAGTTTTCCGTCGGTGGTCTACGCCATCCAGGGTAAGGGCATCCTGATCAACACGACGCTGGTGCCGAAAGACAAAGAGCCGAAGAAGTTCGAAGATCTGCTCGATCCGTTCTGGAGTGGCAAGAAGATCGTCATGGACCATCCAGGCCGTGGGGGCGGGCCAGGTGGGTCGTGGGCGCGCTGGGTCTCTGATACGCCGACGCTCGGCCGCACGTTTCTCGAAGGCCTGAAGGCGCAGAATCCGGTGCTCGACGCGGGCAGTGCCGCACCGGATATCGACGCGACGGCGCGGGGTGAGTACGCGGCATACCTGCCGGCGTATCCGTCGTCGATTCCACAAGTGCCTGGTGCGCCAGTCAAGTTCATCTGGCCAGAGCAGACGGGTGGTGCGACGCCGACGATGGTGGCGATGATGAAAGACGCCCCACATCCGAATGCAGCCAAGCTGTATTTGAATATGCAGATTTTGCCGGAGTACCAGCAGAAGATTTCGCAGGTGTTGTGGATTTCGCCGAACCTGCTTGGGGTGGCGGTGCCAGACCCGATCGTGAGCTTGGAAGGGCGGAACGTGACGGTCGATACGGAAGCCGATACGAAGCGCAATACCAACTGGGCCAATACCATCGGCAAAGAAATCTTTGGCCAGTAGGGTTTTGCGGTGGCCGTAGGGACGCGGCGCGTCGCTTTGCCATCGGTGGCGGTCGGCTGGCGGGGGCCATCGGGCAGCACAGTCATCGTCGGGCTGTTGTCGCTGGCGCTGGCGTTTTTGATCCTTTCGCCGTTGTTGGCTTTGCTCTATGGTGCGCTGCTCAATGCGGCCCCTGGGACGCCGGGGACGTTGAGCTTCAACGCTTTTACGGAGGCGTGGTCAGACAAGGACGCCTGGACGTCGGCGTGGACGTCGTTGTGGCTCGCCCTGGCGCGCATGGTCATCGTCATCCCGATCACCTTGTTTCTGGCCTGGGCCATCACGCGCACCAATATGCCGCTGCGGCGGGTAATGGAGGCGCTGATCGTCAGCCACATCTTCCTACCGTTTCTGCCACTGGTCATGTCCTGGGCCGTTTTGGCGAGCCCGCGGGCGGGATTGCTCAACGTCGGACTGCGCTCGGCCCTTGGGCTGCAGCAGGCGACCGGGCCGCTGGACATCTACAGCTACGGCGGGCTGATCTTCCTGAGCGCACTCGGGCTGCCGACGTATCTGTATCTGCTCGTCGCGCCAGCGTTCCGCTCCGTCGATGCGTCGTTGGAAGAGTCAGCCAGAATGTCGGGCGCCAGCCCACTCGGCACGCTCTTCAGGGTGACCGTGCCGCTGTTGGCACCGGCCATTCTGGGAGCGTGTGTGCTGTCTTTTGTGCAAGCCTTGCAGAGCTTTGAGCCGGAGCTGCTGCTCGGTACTCCAGCGGGCATCTTCGTCTTTTCAACCCAGATTTACCGCTACATCGAGGGCTACTCCACGCCGCGATATGGTCCGGCGACCGCGCTGGGCGCGGTCTTTCTCATCGTCACGTTCATTCTCGTTGTGGCTCAGACCCGCCTGCTCGCCGGGCGGCGGTACACGACGGTCAGCGGTCGCGGCTTCAAAACTCGCCCGCTCGATCTCGGCCGCTGGCGCTGGGCCATCCTGGCCGGCGTACTGATCTACGTGACATTCAGCACCCTCGTCCCATTGGCGACGCTCGCGTTGGCGTCGTTCATGAAGATCTACGGCCTGTTCAACGCCGATTGGTTCACCACCAATCAATACGTCAAGTTGTTCAGCAATCCAAAATTGATGCTGGCGCTGCGCAACACGTTGTTCCTGGCCGCTGGCAGCGCGACGCTCGGCATCGCCTTGACGGTGTTCACCAGTTATGTCTTCGTGCGGACGAAGATTGCCGGACGAGGTGTGCTCGACCTGCTGACCTGGCTGCCCGTGACGGTGCCGGGCATCGTCCTGGCGGTCGGCCTGATCTGGGCCTACGTCGGCTTTGTGCGGCTGCCGTTTCCGTTTTACGGCACGATCTGGCTGCTGATCATCGCGGTCACCATTACCACGTTGACGACTGGCGCGCGGACGATGAATGGCACCATGGTCCAGATCAGCCCCGAGCTGGAAGAAGCGGCCCGCATGCACGGCG
The DNA here is from genome assembly GCA_035995405.1 of Chloroflexota bacterium. Taxonomy (GTDB): domain Bacteria; phylum Chloroflexota; class UBA6077; order UBA6077; family CF-72; genus CF-72. Next base: position 3,162 of record DASYKL010000687.1, on the reverse strand, counting down.
GCTCATTCGTGCAGACGATGCGGCGTGTCCTATTGCCACTACTCACGCCGGCCATACTGTCGTGCTGGTTGATTCTGTTCGCTTTCGCCTTGAAGAATTTCGTCACGATCTCGGTCCTGTACTCACCGCAATCGGTGGTGGTATCGGCGCTGCAATTTGAATTGTGGAGCGGCGGCCAACCTGAAGTCGCCGCCGCCCTGGGTACGGTGAATATGCTGTTTTCGATCATGCTGGTGCTGGCCTACACGCTGCTCATGCGGCGCGCCTCGACTTGAACGAGGCGCATATGCGCGTCCAGGCGCTGCACAAGAGCTTCGGCAAGGTGCGCGCGGTGGACGACGTCTCGTTTGACGTACGTCGCGGCGAATTCCTGACGCTGCTCGGTCCCAGTGGTTGCGGCAAGAGCACCACGCTGCGGTTGATCGCCGGGCTCGAACGACCAGACGAAGGCGAGATCGAAGTCGACGGTCGCCTTGTGACGTCGCCTCGACGGGGGGTCTTCGTCCCGCCCGAGAAGCGCGGCATGGGGATGGTGTTCCAGAGCTATGCGGTCTGGCCGCACATGACCGTTTTCGAAAACGTGGCGTTTCCATTGCGTGTGCGCCGCAAGCCGCAGTCTGAGGTCACGTCGCGCGTCAGAAACATACTGGAGATCATCGGCCTGGCCGGACTGGCTGACCGGCCGGCGCCGGACCTTTCGGGTGGGCAGCAGCAACGTGTGGCGCTCGGTCGGGCACTCGTGTCTGATCCGACGCTGTTGTTGCTGGACGAGCCGTTCTCGAACCTGGATGCGCGGTTACGGGAAGGGATGCGGGTCGAGATGGGCGAGCTGCAGCGGAGGCTCGGCCTGACGACAATTTTCGTGACGCACGATCAGACCGAAGCGATGATGTTGTCCGATCGCATCTTCGTGATGAACGGCGGGCGAGTCGAACAAGCGGGTACGCCACGGGAGGTATACGAGCATCCAGCATCGCGATTCGTCATGGATTTTCTGGGCCGGATCAATTATTTGCGTGCACATGTTGCACGGCTGACCAACGGTCGCCCGGGTGTCCGGCTAGCGGACGGCGCGGAAGTTGCGCTGGTGGTTCCAGACGGGGTAGCTGAGGGGTCTGCCGTGACTCTGGCATTTCGGTCAGCAGATGTAGAGTTATCGATGTCAGTCGACGGCACGGGTTGGGCGGGTGTCGTACAGACCGTGGCGTACATGGGTGGTCGCGAGGAATACGTACTGAAGATGGCCGGCTCAGACGAGATCAAAGCCGAACGGGCAACCGAAAATCTCACCCTGGGGACGCCTGTGCGGGTGAGTGTCCCGCCACACAAGATTCGCGTCTGGGCCGATTGACGGACACGGACACGGACACGGAAGGAACAACGCAAGATGCTAAGTCGCCAGGAAAATGAGCTGATTACGCGGTCAGGTCCAGGGACGCCGATGGGCGAGGTCCTGCGACGCTACTGGATGCCAATACTGCTCGAGCGCGAAGTAGCCGAGGCGGATGGCGAGCCAGTCAAGGTGCAAGTTCTCGGCGAACGGCTGGTGGCCTTCCGCGATAGCAACGGCAAGCTCGGCCTGTTAGATGAATTCTGTCCGCACCGCCGTGTGTCGCTGTGGCTCGGACGCAACGAAGATTGCGGCCTACGGTGTGTCTACCACGGCTGGAAATTCGACGCCGACGGCAATTGCGTCGAGCAAATGAACGAGCCAGGTGAGAACAGTTTCGCCGAGAAGGTGCGCATCAAGCATTATCCGACGCTCGAGCTGGGCGGCATCATCTGGACGTACATGGGCCCGTCGGAGAAGCAGCCGCCGCCGCCGCGCTACGAGTTCACGACCGTCGCGGCGACGCATCGGCATGTCTCGAAAGTGATCGAGGAGTGCAACTGGCTGCAGGCGCTGGAAGGCGGAATTGATACATCGCACGCGCCGATCCTCCATCGAGCTTTGCGAGCGTCCAGTACTCGACCTGGCATCGACCCGCGTAGTCCGTTCGTCCGTGGTGGGCCGCCGAAGCTCGAAGTCGACACGACCGAGTACGGCTACCGCTACGCCGGGATTCGGCAGATGCCGGAAGGCGGCAAATACGTCCGGGCCTACCACTATGTGATGCCGTTCACCCAATTGCGGCCGGCATCCTTGTTTGGGGCTGGCCTGGATGCGCAGCCCAAAGACGCTGGGCCGGGCCATTTCTGGGTGCCGATGGATGACCACACCACCATGGTCTGGAACTTCGCCTACAGCTTGTCTGCGCAAGGTATCGATGACGAAGCGCGGCGCGAGTACGGTAACGGTAACGGGCCGGACCATGTGGACCAGCAGACGTTCCGCGCCAAACGCAACATGCGGAACAGCTGGGGCATCGACCGGGCTGTTCAGAAGACCGACACGTACTCTGGGATCGAGGGCGTCAACACCCAGGACCGCGCGGTCCAGGAGAGCATGGGGCCGATCATCGATCGCAGCCAGGAGTACCTGGGGCCAGCCGACAAAGCGATCATCGCGATGCGACGGCTGCTGCTGCAGGCGGTCCAGACGGTCGAGAGTGGTGGCGATCCGCCAGCGGCTGACGAGAGCTTCTACGGGATCCGCGCGGTGGAGCGGATCGTCGCGGATGACTGCGAGTGGAGAGATGAGATTCTGCCGCTGATGTACGGCCCAGTGGCGGCGGACACGCCGCAGCTGGTCAGCGTTTCGTAACGCTGGATGGTGCCGCGGCGCTAGGGGATGACGCTGACGTGGATGGCGCCCGCGGCGCCTTCACCGGCTACGGCCTGGATAGCTTCGGCTACTGAGTCCAGGCTGAAGGTGTGGGTGCTGATTTCGCTGAGGGGGTATTTGCCGCTGGCGATCATCTGAATCGCTAGTTCTACCGAGGCGTAGGAGTGGCCGTGGGCCCATTTGAGGGTCAGGTTGCGGCGGCCGACGGTATTTACGGCTATTTGTTCAGAGCCGGGCGCAGCCAGAACGACGACAGAACGTTTGGCGGCCACGGCGATGCCCTGGGCGACTGCGCCTTTGCCGCCGGAGACGTTGACGACTACGTCCGCGCCGTCGCCGCCTGTTACGTCGCGGACTCGCGCCACCAGGTCTTCTGTCTCGACATCGACGGTGACGTCCGCGCCAAGCTTGCGGGCTATCTCCAGGCGACGAGCATC
>DASYKL010000686.1:0-6969 GCA_035995405.1 Chloroflexota bacterium | reverse complement strand
CCGAATTTCATCTACCAGCGCTTCCAGAATGGCGCGCTGTTCTACAACGCGACGGAGGGGTCGACCCAGCCGGTCGGCCTTTAGGACGGCCTTAGGACGGCCCCAGGACGGCCCCAGGACGTGGTGCGGATCGTGCCGGGCAAACGCTTATGACCAGCACGAGCCACAACGGCCAGCGTATGCACGGCGCATCGCCGCTCGCCGGACAGCGGGCGCCTGAGATTCAAGCCTTCGGGACGATTGCGCCGTTGCCCAACGCTCTGGAACCCGAACGATTGAAGTCGAGTGTCGAGGCGCTGAACCAGCTGCTGGCCGACACGATGACGCTGCGCGACCTGTACAAGAAGCATCACTGGCAGGTGGTCGGGCCGACCTTCTATCAGCTCCACCTGTTGTTCGACAAACACTACAACGAGCAGGTCGAGCTGGTCGATGACATCGCCGAACGCATTCAGCTGCTCGGTGGGCTCAGCCTGGCGATGGCGCCGGACGTCGCAGAAACGACACGCATCGAACGTCCGCCGCGGGGGCGCGAGGAGGTACCGGTGCAGATCTCACGACTTCTCGAGGCACACGAGCTGATCCTGCGTTATGCCCACCAAGCGGCGCGGCAAGCGGCCGACCTGGGCGACGATGGGACAAACGATCTGCTCGTCAGCGACGTGATTCGCACCAACGAGCTGCAGGTTTGGTTCCTGGCAGAGCATCTGGTAGACGTGCCGCTCGTGCGAGCTACTTAGCACCCAGCTAGCACCCAACGCGGGCACCCAACGCGGGACGTTGCTCAGGGGCAACGAGGCGGTATGGCATACTGCCAAAGTGCCGGCCGATACCACGCTGACGTGCCGCGACTGCGGCCAGAACTTCGTTTTCACGAGCGGTGAGCAGGATTTCTATGCTGCTCGCGGTTATTCTGAGCCCAGTCGCTGTCCCGATTGTCGGGCGGCCCGCAAAACAGAGCGCGGGGGCGGCGGCGGCAGCAGCTACGGCTCAGACGGGGGCGGGGCGCGCGGGGGTGCCCGCGAGATGTTCAGCGCCACCTGTTCGGCGTGTGGCCAGGAAGCCAAAGTGCCGTTCCAGCCAAGCGGCGAGAAGCCGGTGTATTGCTCGAACTGCTTCAACCAGCGCGGTGGCGCGGGTGGCCGTGGAGGCTACGGCGGGCGGGGCGGCTACTAGTGCCCCGCCGCCAACAACGACGTCCTGCCTACCGGCCGCGGAAAAACGAGCGCGGCGGAGAGCCAATTGACACCGCGGTGCTCGATGCTGGCGCGCGGCGCGTGCTGGACGCCCATGGCCATGACGTCAGCCGGTTAGAGGCGTTGGTCCGCGATCTCCAACAATTGCGCGACGACGCGGATCGCCTGGCATTCGAGGAACCGTCACCTGATGCGTTGCGCGAATATCGTCGCGCTGAGCGCGAACTCAATGAAGCGAAACGAGCACTCAGCCTCGCCAGCGACTAACTGATCGAGTTGCGGATGCTGCGGTAGCCTTTGTTGAATGTCGCCATCAGCACGACGAAGACCGCCAGAATGCCACCCTGAAGCAGCATCGTGACCGCACCGCCGATCGTATCCATCAGGTAGCCGGATGCAGACGCGCTGAAGCCTGACAGCGCGAACGTCATCATGTACACCGACATCACCCGGCCGTACACCGCACGATCGGCATTCAGCATGATCAGGGTCTGGTTGATCGTGGCGTTGAAGTCGAGGGTCAGGCCCACCAGGAACAATGCCACCAGCGCAATGAGAAACTGGTGAAACGCGGCGCATATACCAAACAACATCAACGCCACACCGAGGGCGGTGCCCGTGTACGCCTGAATGCGTGCCCGGTTGGGGTTGCGACTCAGATATGCCATCGTCAGGGAACCCACCAAAGCACCGACGCCGACGACGGTCTGCATCACTCCCTGTCCTTCTGGTCCAACGTTGAATACGCCCAGGGCGTACGCCGGAATCAGCTGCTGATACGACTGGCCGAGCAACATGGTGAGGACGGCGAACAGGAAGAGCGACGTCAAGGTTTCGTGGTGCCAGATGTAGCGCAATCCTGATGTCAGCTGCATGCCGAGCTCGCGCATGCGCTCTGCGCCTCGCAAACGCGTGCCACTGGGTTCGGGCTCGCCTTTGATCGGGATCTGCAGGAGCGTATACAACACCCAGGCAAAGGCCAGGACGCGCACGAAGTAGACGCCCTTCACGCCGAACCACGGCGCGGCGATCAAGAGTCCGGCGAGCGACGGGCCGATTACCCGGCTGGCGTTCATGCCAGCGTTGTTGAGTGCCAGGGCGTTGGTCAGGTCGTCGCGTCTGACGAGCTGGGGGATCCAGGACTGGCGCGTCGGCATCATGACCGCGAAGCTCACGCCCTGAAGCGCCGCGCTGACGATCAGGTGCCAGTACTCGATGCGCTCCAGGGCGACCAGCGCGCCGATGGCCAGTGCGATGGCGCATTGGGCCGCCTGGATGATGAGCAAGAGCTTGCGCTTCTGGAGTCTATCGGCGAGGACGCCGCCCAGGGGTGAGAACACCAGCATTGGCAGGCTCGAGGCGAAGGCGACCAGGCCCAGGGCGGTAGCCGAGCCGGTCAGGGTGAAGGCGAGATAGCCGTTGGCGACCATCTGCATCTGCATCACCAACGTGTTGGCCTGGTTACCGAACCAGTAAGAGCGGTAGTGCTGGTTTTCGCCCAGGGCGCCGAAAACGCGGTGCAGAGCCGAGGAGCGAATCACCGCAGTCTAACGTACACCCGGCGCGTACCATCGGGTGCTAACGGGGGAAGTGCATATGATGCGGAACGGATCGTGGCTCCACGTCGTGGGCCTGGTGGGGGTGTTGGTGACAGTGGTTGTGGCGGTGGGTTGTTCGCCCGCGGCGCCGACGGCAGCACCGACAGTGGCGGCGACGGTGGCTGCCAAACCGACGACGGCAGTGGTCGCGGCGAGCAGTCCTGCCGCGAGCCCAGTGGCGGCGGCGAGCCCGGCCGCCAAGCCAGCGGCGAGTCCGGCAGCGAGCCCGGCTGCCAGTCCGGCCGCGAGCCCAGCGGCTGCGGCCAGTCCAGCCGCGGTGGCTGTGGCGGTGGGGCCGAATGGCGAAAAACTGATCGAGCAGAGCGCCGAAGTGCGTTTTCAGCTTGATTTGCATGTCCCTGACGCCGCACTGGCCAGCGCCTTGCCGTCTGGCTGGTCACCCAATGTGGCGACGACGGGGCCGGCCAAGGACGCCAACCTGCGCGCCGTCTTCATCGACCGCCTCACAATCAACGGGCCGGACGGCAGACCACTCGGGCCGCAAGGGACCAATCGGCTGGTTTACCTGGTGGCACCGGTGAAAGATCCAACTGGTGCGACGGTCCAGATGGTCATCGGTGGCCTGACCGAAGACCCGGCCGATGCACCCGGACCATTCGGCAACTATCTCCTCGCTGCACAGCACACCATGCAGCGGCAGAGTGCGAGTGGCGAGGGACCGATCCTCGATACGCAGGACTGGGTCTTCCAGGCCGCCAGCGGCGAGCATCTCGAACTGCATGTGACATACGAACGCGGTAACGCGCAGCGCGCCGCGCCGGCTGATACCAGGTTCTACTCGGCCAAGAATCCAAACTTCTACCAGCTTTCCCGACAGGAGCAGGTGCTCGATATATTGCGCAATGTGACCACCACTCCACCCGATCGGGTGCGCGATTATTCTTTCACCTGCTCCGGTGGCACTTTCGCCAGCTTGTGCGATGGCACTCAGACGGTGCTGAGCTGGGACAACATCCTGTGGATCAATCGGGCGGTGTTCCAGCTCTAGGCACCTCGCCGCGCAGGCGGGCGGTGAGGGCGGTCGCGGCGAGGAACGCGGCACGCTCGTCGAGTTTTTCACCGGCCAGGTCCCAGACATAGAAGACGTCGAGCGCGCCGTCCGGATGTGTGGCGATGCGAGCGTGATGAATATCGAGCCCAAGCTCGTGCAGGCCATCCGTGATGCGGTAGAGCAAGCCCACTTGATCGGGTGCGCGGACCTCGACCACGCTAAAGAATTGGGATGCACCGTTGTCGATGCTGACCTGAATGGCTTCTGCCTCCTCGCGCGGGAGCGGTCGAGCGCCGAGCAGGTCGCCAAGCGGCACACGGCCCTCCAGCGCCGCCTGGACGTCAGCGGCAATGGCCGGCCAGCGCTCGCGCTCCAGTGGCTCACCGAAGGCGCCGCTGACGGTGAAGACGTCGAGAACCAGGCCGTCGGCGCATGTGGCGGCATCGGCAGCCAGGGTTGAGGCGCCGCGTAAGGTGATCACTCCTGCCACTGTGGCGAGCAAGCCAGGTCGATCGCGCGCGACGATCAGCACATCCCACCAGCCGGGCTGGCGGTGCCGATGCGCTTGCAGGCGGACCTCACCGTCGGCCAGCGGCGCGTCGGCCAGGAGTGCCAGATGGCGCGCCACAAACGCCGGTGTGCGGGCCAGGACGTAGCGCCGTGGCAAACGCGGGACAAGCGGTACCAGCTCCTGCATGTTGCGCCGCTCGAGCTCGCGAGCGATGCGCTCCCGATGCTGCTCGAGCGAGCGGACGCGCCGCGAACCGACCTCGCCAGTTTCACGCAGTACGGCCTCCAGCCGGCTGAACAACTGGCGCATCAAGTCAGCTTTCCAGGGCGTCCAGGCCGACGGTCCCGAAGCGAGGTCATGAGCCGCGGCGACCAGGAACAACAGGCTCAGCCGCTGGCGAGTCCTGATGTTGGCAGCGAGGTCGACTAACAGATCCTCGTCGTGCAAGTCGCGTCGCGTGGCGGTCTCGGCGAGCAGGCGGTAGTTGGTGACGACGAAGCCCAACGCGTCGGATGCCTCCTCGGGCAGGCCAAGGCGCTGCGCGACGGCAATCGCCGCACTCGGCTCGAGCTCGTGGAGCAAGACCGAGAGATAGAGCCAGTCGCGTCGGCGCAACGGACGCCAGGCGCGTTCGGCCAGCGGGTCATTGCTCTCGGTCCACTCATGGAGGCGGCGGACGGCCAGAAAACTGTGTGCGTCCAGTGCGAGCTCGTCGGTGCCGGAGCGGCCGCGCATGCGCCAGATGGACTCCAGCTCAGGGAAATAGCGGCCGAGCAAGCCTGCGACATCGAGAAAATCCCAGGCCCGCCAGTCTGCTGCGCGGAGCACGAGCCAGAGCTGGGCACGAGTGGCCTCATCCCAGACGAGTGGGTCACCACGTGTCGAGGCCCACGCCAGCAGTACCTTGTCTGGTGGAGCGAGGCCAACGAGGGTCGCGATGCGGAGTCCGAGCATCGGTGCACGGTCGAGCGGTGGCAGCCGGTCGGCGCCAAGCTCACCGTGTCGTAGCGACAAGCCCGAGCCAAGCTGTCGGTCATCACGACGCGGCGCCAGGGCACCATCCAACATGAACGCGATCCAGCGAGTGTGCGCATACACCTGGCGCATGAGCTCGACGCCACCCCCCGTGTGGAGCGCGGTCGCGATCTGGTCCTGCAGCTGTACGGTCAGACGCGCGGGTGGGTGGTCGATCAGGTCTTCGAGGGCGGTTCGGGTGTGGAGGAGAAAGTCCAGCGCCTCGCGCAATTTCGGGTCGTCGTCGGGCATCCCGAGCCAGCGCAGCGCTTGCAGGTCCTGCAGTCCGCCACGCCCCGCCAGCAAGTCAGGTGTGGTGGACGCGGCAGCCGAGGCGTGCGTGGCGTGGCGGCGCTGCGCGTCAGTTCGCAGGCGGTGACGCAGTCTCTCGCGGTCCCGGCGCCACGGTTGCACGATCTGCCGGGTCAGGTCCGCGAACAGCGCTGCATCACCCGCGACCAGTCTGGCGTCGAGAAAACTGGCCGCGGCGGCCCACGAGCGGCGAGCATCGGAGACGCATTGGGCGGGCGTCCGGACCAGCGGCTCGACGCGCAGGTTGCGCTCCCACAATGGGTAACAGAATGCTTCCGTGACCCACTGCGTGGATAATTCGCCGGGGCTGAGGAACAGGATGTCGATCTCGCCGTGGGGTAGCAGCTCGCGGCGGCCGTAGGCGCTGAGCGCGACGATTGCTACCGACTCGGCGAAGCTCGATAGCTTCGCCGCCAGCTCACTGACCAGGGTATCGACCTGGTCAGTGCGGGCCGCGGCGGCGGCAATACCGGGGAGCTGGAGAACGTCTATTTCGCCGCCGCCATCGCGTCCATATATTCTTTGCGCACCTGGTCGCCGGCGGTTGTACGCCAGTCAGTCGTGAGCTTGTCATAATCGCTCAAGGGCAAGCGTCCGACAATGATCTCGCGGATGCCATCCTGCCAGGTCATGTCCGCATTGGCGCCCTTCGAGTACAGCGTCGGCGCATAGAAGCCGTTGGTTGGATCGTCGACGCCGAGCGGCAGTGTCGCCTGCTCTGCTTCGTGCGATGCTTTGGCGAAGCCCGGCAGATCGGCCTGGTAGTAGACCCACGGGTGCTGCGACACATATCGCCACGGAACGTAGCCGGCGCGGCTGACGCCGTCGGGGCCGGTTGGTCTTGGATTGCCTTTCGCGTCGAGCGCGTAATCCTGATCCTTCAAACCATACGTCAGCATCAAATCTTCCTGGCTCCCGAACGGCGAGGCGAGCCAATTCATGATGCGTAGTAATTCTTTGATGCGGTCGGGGCTGGCTTTCTTGAGCGCATTCATCGACACAAAGCCGGTGCCGAGGAAGTGGACCGGTTTCTGTCCGTCTTGAGCAGAGAAGGGGTTGATCATACCGAAGCGTGTCGGCGGATTCGCCTGCAGGCCGCGCTGCCAGAAGTCCACCCAGGAATTTCCCTGGCCGTCTGGCGACACGGCGAACTTCTTGCCGACGAAATCAGCGCGCACGTTGTTCGCGGCCTGAAGTGAGTCGGGCCAGTAGCTGCCAGCGGTGAACAGATCGCGCATAAATCCGACCGCGGCTTTGAATTCCTCGGTTTCGCGATCCTTGATCAATTTGCCAGTGGCGTCGAGCTTCCAGTTGTTCGGCGCATTG
>DASYKL010000685.1:0-2290 GCA_035995405.1 Chloroflexota bacterium | reverse complement strand
TGCGGCTGTAGCCCGAGTTTCCATCCGCTGCTGGGCGCGGTAGATGCGCGCATAGAGGCCCTGGCTGCCGAGCAGATCCTGGTGTGTGCCGAGCTCGCGGATGCGTCCACCGTCCAGCACGACGACGAGGTCCGCCTGGGGAAACGCGGCCAACCGTTGGGAGAAAAGAATGACTGTCGCCCGCCGTTCAGGTGGGGCAGTGGGCCCGAATGTTTGGCGCAGATTGGCAATGATGCGGCTCTCGGTGTCGACGTCGACCGCGGAGAACGGATCGTCCAGTACCAGCAGACCGGGTCGCGATGGGGCTGCTGCAGCGGCGGCGCGTGCCAGACCGAGTCGTTGGCGCTGTCCACCGGAAATCCGAATGCCCTGCTCGCCGATTGGTGTGTCGGCGCCGCGAGGCATAGCGGCTATGTCTTCGTCAAGGTCTGCCAGCCGCAGCGAGTCGAGCAGCATCTCGGAGTCCAGCGACGGCCCACTAGACAGGAAGACGTTTTCGCGAACCGAGCCTGAGAACAGATCGCCGTGCTGAGGCGCATACCCGGTTCGGCCCGCGACGATCTCTGAGAGAGGCGAGCCATCAATCAGGATCTCGCCTGCATCGACGGGATAGACACCCGCTAAACAGCGAGCCAGGGCACTCTTTCCGGAGCCGATCGGTCCGGTCACTGCTACCAGATCGCCTGGCGAAATCCCCAGGGTCAGGCCCTCAATGGCGGGTTCCGACGCGCCTGGATAGCTGAACGTTGCGCCACGCAGGGCAACGTGAGCAGGCCCAGTCACCGGGTGGACACGCGCCTGCGCAGGTGTGTCGAGACCGACGAGATGACCTGGCCGAAACGATGCCAGATGCGGTTCGCCGTCAACGGATGCGGGCGCAGCAAGCAATGGCTCGAGTCGTGCGAAAGCGGCCGCGCCACTCTGGACCGAATTGACCAGTTGCGGAATTCGAAAGCCGCGGCCGACGAGCCGTCCGTACAGGTCGAGGTAGGCGACAAACGCGCCGACGGTCAACGCTCCAGACAAGACGTGCCCGCCACCAAGCCAGACGACGCCGACGATGCCCGCCGTCATCAGGGTGCTGTACGCCGGCTGCAGTCCGCTCTTGACGCGGACGAGGTCCAGATTCGCAGCCGCCTGCCGCTCGGATAGGCGCGCTACTTGCGCAACTGCCGATGCCCGCCGACCGAACAGGCGCAAGACGCGCAAGCCAGCGAGATGCTCTTGAATAGCCGCGGTCAACTGTGCATTGACCTCACGCGCGGTTGTCGTGCGGCGGGTCATCCAGCCACCCACCAGGTGCGCGACCAACAACGCCACGGGTACCGGCACGAGCGCCAGCGCGGTCACAACTGGATCGATAATCAGCATGACCACGACGATCGAGATGCAGTACAGGACCGTGTCCCAGATCTCAATCGTGAATTCGCGCACACCAAGGCCGAGGACTTCGACGTCGCCAACCGTGCGGGCCATCAGGTCGCCGATCGGGGTGCTGTGGAGGCGGGCCATAGGCCACGCCACCAGGCCGCGAAAGATGTCCGCTCGCACGTTGGCGCGGATTCGATTGTTGGCGGTGATCAGCCACCAGCGCTTGCCGATGCGAGGAACTTCTGTCGCTAGCGTGCCCGCGACAAACCACAGCGCGGCGAGCGTGACCGCCTGGGGCGTGGTTTCACCACGACTCAGGGCCACGACCGCATCGATCGCTCGGCCAAGCAACAATGCGGGTAGCACGACGGCCGTGTTCATGACGATGCCGCACACTGATCCGAGCAGCAACTCGCCAGCTACGTGGCGGAAATACGGCCGCATCCGCCACAAGAACTGGCTGGCGCTGGGTAGCTGGCTCACCACCCTAAGCATGAGTGGCCTCAGTGCATCCCGAGAAGCACCCAGACCATACCGGCCAGAGCACCAACGGGCACCAGGTAGTACGTCTGAATGGTGAACCGTCTCAAGACCACCAGAGCGGCTACGGCCACGCCCGCGGCAAACACATCAAATCCACCGGTTTCGGGATACAACACCCGAATTCCGAAGAACACCGCCAGGTTGGCGATGACCCCGACGACCGCGGCCGTGACGCCGGTGAGCGCCGCCTGCAAACGGCGGTTGCCGCTCAACCACTCGATGTACGGGGCGCCGAGAAAGATGAACAGGAAGGTCGGTAGGAACGTGGCGTAGACCGTGATCAATGCGCCGAGCGTGGCGTACAGCAGTCGAGGCACGTCAGGCGGTGCGCTCTTCCAGGCGGCGACGAAGCCGACGTACTCCGTCACCATAATCA
>DASYKL010000684.1:0-3776 GCA_035995405.1 Chloroflexota bacterium | reverse complement strand
GGCCCTGTTCCACCGCCTGGAGCCCGGCGCCGATGAGCACGTGGCTTTTCCCCGTACCAGCTGGTCCAACCGGCAGCAGGTTCTCTTTGCCGCGCACCCATTCCAGCGATGCGACGTAATTGAACGTGCCGATCGGGATGGACGAGCTCAGGCCGTCGAAGACGTCCAGCCGTTTGTGGATGGGCAGATTGGCGACGTTGAGTCGGAGATGCTGGTTGGTCCGGTCGCGGGCCGTAATTTCCGCGGTGACCAGTGTGCGGAGCACCTCCTCGATCGGCCAGCGCTGCGTTCGGGCGGTCTGCAGGATCTCCGGTGCCTGGGTACGAATCGTGGCCAGTTTCAAACCTCGCAACCCGGCAACCAGGTCCGCTGGGAGTGGCGGTGCCTCAGCGCTCAATGGAGCGTTGCCACGCGCGTAGGAGGCGCTGCGTGGTCGGGTCGGCACCTCCGGCAGATCCAACTGGAGCTGAAGACCCGGTCGGATCGGCGTGGGCACGCCATTGCCAGCTACAAGGATCGCGCGCACATCGGTGGCTTTGAAGCGGCGGAAGCGGGTGGCGCGCTCGAGCGCTCGGATCACGGCTGTACGACCCCAAGCGGCCTCGAGCTCGACGATCTCCACAAACTCGTGCTCTAGCCGCAATGTGCCAGCCGCAGCCGCGCTTCGGAGAAATGCCTCGGCCGCTGGACCGAGGCCGATGAACGCCACCTCGGCAGCCGTCCGCGGTCGCACGCCTCGCGCCGGTTGACGCGATGCATTGGCCAGCGATCCGAATGCGACCTCACCGGGTCCGACGACGGCGTGACGAACAATCTCCATGCCAGCGTGGCGGATGACCACCAGGTCTTCATGCGCAACGATCTCGACGTCCTTGCCGACCAGGTGGTCAGGCACGGCATAGCGACCGGAGCCGAAGCGCACCATACCCAGACGATCGACCTTGCGAACTTCGCCCTGACGCAGTGGTGGTCGCAGCAGCGGCACCGGATGCAGCACGCCACGTTCCAACTCCAGCCGCTCGAACGGAACGGCGGCGGTCTCGCTGTGCATGCGCCCATTGACCTCCGCGCACCAGATGCGCGCCGCGGCGTTGGCCTCCGTCAGGTCGCGCCACGGTCCCTCGAGCTCGGCAGGTACCACCAGATCACGCTGGACGTAGCCGGCCAGGTTCTCGACCATCCCCTTTGATTCCGGGTCCGCAGCCTCACAGAAGTCCGGTCTGAACGTGTAGAACGTTGCAAACCGCACGTAGTCGGGATGCGGCACCACCACGTTGGCGACCACGCCCGCTTTCAGGCATGCCATCCGATCGCTTAGTACCACGGCGGGCACACCGTCCAGCTCTGCGAAACACTCCGCCAGCAGCGCCAGCGTCGTCTCGCGGCGCTGGTCGGCGGCAAACCGCACGAACCGATAGCGGCTCCACGCCAGCACGGCGCAGAAGATCTGCCAGCCGTACTCGGCTGCCCAATCGATCGCCAGATGCTCGCCTGGCGTCGGGATCCACGGCCGATACGTGCGCCGCTGGCGTTTCCACATCACCTTCGCATCGGCAACCGCACGTCGGAAAGTGCGTGCTGAGCCATGGTAGCCGGCCGCCTGCGCAATCGGCAGCAGCCGCTTGGCGCTGATCCGTCCATCGCTCGACCGCACGCGCTCGGCGATCAGCGTCTGCACGCCACTCGTGTTGGTCGCGCTCACCTGACGCCGTGCCTCGCCCACGTCGCGCCGCTCGATGATGCGCTTGACCGTTTTATGCGTCGTTCCGCACAGCTCGGCAGCGCCTCGATAGCTGCCCACCAGTTCATAGGCATTGACAATCTCCATGTGTTCCCTCGGAGACTTCATGCAGCGTCCCTCCCGTGGAGCGGTCTGGTTCTGGACAGCTCCAGCATCGCTCCCGGGTGGGCCGCTTGTCCGGCCTCATGTCAAGACGTGGGGACTTTTGATGGCCACCGGCGGATACTTCCCTTAGCCATCAGCGGGGACCTTCCTTGGCCGCCTGTGGCTACTTTGACACGGCCACGGTCACGTAAACTCCGCGAGTCTCATATCCAGCAACCCAGCATTTGGGCGCCATACATCCACGCCGGTCCATAACACTGCTCGGGCGGCGAACGCGCCCGAGCAAACCTCGCGGCCTCGGCGAAGAACAAGTCCGCAAACGAATTTGTGTTTGCCGACTGCTGATTGGCCGTCGGGAGAACAACGCCGCGCGTGGACCCTGCCACGCGCGGCGCAGTGCTTGACCTTTAGCCTGTCTTAGTGACGGTCATTTTCAGCGGTCCCGCGGCGCCGGTGGCGGAATTCGCGGAGAAACGGGTCAGATCGAGTTGCAGCCCGTTGCCCGACCCGGTGACCTGGCCAACGAGATGCCCGTTGGACACTGTGCCTGCGACCGGCAGGTCCACGTTAAGCGTGCTGACCTGGCGGCACGTTGTGGGAGAATAGGTTCCGGACGTCCAGTGGACAGTACCGGTCACCTGCGAGCCGGTCTGAGCCAGCGTGAAGGAAAGACTCCTGGATGCCTGTTCCTCGGTCAGATGACAGGTCGTTTTGTCGACCAAAACGACTTTCCCGTTCCAGGTGCCGCTCCACGAGGTTGCAGCGAGGCTCGTCGTGCTCGTCGCGGCGGCCGCCGCGGCGCCTCTGGCGAAGTCCTGGTCGTTGGTCTCGCCCACGTCCAGTACGCAGTCGTCGAGGAATTGACCGTCGTCCAGGCCGGCCGCACGACAAGATCGTTCGGCGGCCTGTCTGGTCGCGGTGTCGAGGCCAGCGCTGGAAACCTGGGTATAGGGGAACTGACGATCGCTGTTGAACGAGTCAGCGCTTTCGCCAGAGCCGTAGTCGAACAGCGAATCGGACGAGCCGATTCGCCAGCTGTCTGTGAAGGTGGTGTACACCTGACGCGTCGTACCGTAGATCGAGGCGATGGGGACGATCGTACGGTCGCGCGCCATCAAGTCGTTGCTGGGGTCGCCATTCCAATCGCCCAGGAGACCTGCGGCGTGGTTCTTGCGCGAACTCGCGAGGGCGGCCTGAACATTGATGGAGCTGCGGCCACTCGCATCGACATGAACAGTCGAGCCGTCGGGCCAGACGATCTCAAACTGGTCAGCAGCATATTTGATTTGTCCCCCTTTGGGCAGCGGCGTAGCGCCCACCCGGAGAGTCATGGGTGTGCCGTTGACCATCAACTTCGGAGTGCGTTTCAGGTAGATCCCGACGCGATCGCCCGCGACATTCATTGCCACCGCCGTCGCGATGCTGATCGTTCTGGACGACCCGTATGGCTGCTGGCGAACCTGAATCTGGAAGTCGTTATTGCTGGTCACGAGGACGTACTCACCAATCTGTTGGTGATCGAAATGGAGGCCGTCGAGGCTCGTCAAATGGGTATCGCCGTAGAGCAGGCTCGACAACACTCTGGCAAAGAGTCCCGGTGGTGGATAGGCCGATGTTGTGCCAGGTGGCGCCACCTGGTTGTCCGGCTTCTGATCGCTCGACTTCTGGTCGGCCGGCTTCTGGTCGGCCGGCTTCTGGTCGGCCGACTTCTGGTCGGCCGGCTTCTGGTCGGCCTGATCCGGAATGGGGCGTGGATCAACGTTAGTGTCTGGAGCAGGTGTTGGTGGCTCGGGCAGCGACGGCCGATCAGGCAACCCCACGATTTGGGGATTCGAGGGCTGGCCGAGTAACTGCTGCTGGACTTCGTTGAATGTTTGAACGACCACGAAATGATTACTACGCGCCTCATCGATCCCTGGCTCGTCGTCGT
>DASYKL010000683.1:0-2524 GCA_035995405.1 Chloroflexota bacterium | reverse complement strand
CGAAAGATGATGCTGGCGCGCCCACTCCTCAACCGTGCGGAGATCCTGCGGGTCAGCGCCGTAGGCTTCGGCAAACGCCTCGCGGCTCAGTGGCTCGGCGCCAGGCTCGACCTCCGGTAACGGACGGCGCGGCCTGACGACGACACTGACCTCGACGCGTTCGTCAGGGTCCATCGAGCTCAACGTGCGGGTGCTGCCGCGTGCGCCCCGGTTAAGGCCGCCAGTAGCTTCGCGCCATCTGGTCGACCGAGCCCAGTGCATGGATCCCAGCCTGGTCCGGCGTTGAAGCCGTTGTTGTTGCCCTGTGTCACGTCCCACAGCGCACCAGATGAAGCGGCCATGCCGTACAACAGCGGATTGGCAAAGCCGAGCGGCTTACCCATCTTCTGGTTCAGCAATGCCGTCAAACCAGCCCACAACGGCGCGACAGCGCTCGTGCCACCAATGACACTGTTCTGTCCGTCCACGCGGACGACGTAGCCACTGAGTGGGCTGGCATCACCCGCAACGTCGGGCACACCGCGCTTGCCGCCGCTGACGGCGTTGGCTTGCCAGGCCGGCGTGGGAAACAGCGTGCTGAAGCCACCGCCGCTGGCGCCGTCGCCAGGGTCATTCCAGACTACTTCATCGGTAATCGCTGCAGCGGGCGCGGTGATCTTGGTACCACCGCAGCCGACGACGTGGGGACTGGATGCCGGGAAGTCGGCGTGGTTGCCAGGCTGCGAGCCAGGTCCAGGCGGAAAGTCGTTCGCCCCGTTGTCGCCCGAGGCGCAGTACACCGTCACACCCATGACTGTGGCGGCCTGAAACGCCTGGTCCATTGCCGTGACGGACGCCTGCGTCCAGTTGACCTCTGGCGCGCCCCAGCTGATCGACACGACCGACGGCCGATTGACCGTGTCGTGTACGGCGGTCGAAATCGCGTCGACAAAGCCCTGGTCTGTATTCGGCGCGAAGTACACGACGATACGCGCACCTGGCGCGATCGCGCCTACGACTTCGATATCCAGCATGACCTCGCCGTCGGCGCTGTTCGGGCCTGCAGGCTGATTCTTACCGTGGTCGACGGAAACGGAGACGACGGTCGGTTGCGGAATTCCGAGCTGCTGAAAGTACGCCCGCAGGTCGGCCGCGCGATAGCCACCGCCGAGCTCGATAATGGCCACGCACTGTCCCTGGCCCGTGACGCCCGTCGGAAAGTCATACAGCTGGCCGATCTTGTTCGGTGTGAACGACGTTCGCGGCGCGGCCAGCAACGGCTGGATGCCGTCGAGCTCTTCCAGCCGCCGCAGATGCGGCCTGGCGGCTGGACGGTCGTCCAGGCCGAACACTCCCTCGACGATGCCGGCCAGATTGGCTGGCACGTAGATCGCCCCTTCTCGACCGCGAAACGCGCCACCCACGGGGTGGTCATAGGTGCGCAACGTCACTCCGAACGCGGCGCTGACCTTCGTCGCCGGCCCGCTCACCAGGACGGTGCGTCGCGCGAGGTTGGCCTCCACAACGGCCAGCCCGTTGGCCGCGGCAAATTGCTCAACCTTGGCCAGATCGGCCGGGTCGGCCCCAAATTGCTGGGCGAAATCCTCGCGACTGAGGTGCTCGCGTGCCTCCGGCGATTGGGCGGCAAGTTGATTGACCTGGGCCACGAGCGCCCCCTGGGCTCGCTGTCGAACACGCACCGTGACTTCGATGCGCTCGTCGGGATGAACGTCCGCGACTGGCTGGGCGGATGGGACAGGCTTCTTGTCGCTGCCCGGCAGCGGCACACGATCGACCTGTGTCATGAACAGACCCCCTATGCTGACTGTTGCCTCGTGGCTATGAACTCCCCGGCGACGAGTATCGCGCGTATCGGATCGCCGTGCCACGATCGGCGCGGACGATTTCGCCGCGCACTTCCAGGTGCCGCAGCCGCGCCAGGACCAGACTCAGCGCATAGCGTTCGGCCACGCTCCGTCGATCGCGCAGACCTTTGACTGCCAACAACTCGTACGCTGACGCCGGGCCGGCACTGAGACGCTTGCGGAGATTGTCGAGCTGCGCCTCGATGTCCGCTTCGATCGCCGTCAGGCGTGAGCCGAGGTCGCCAAATGGCCGCCCGTGACCAGGCAGCACAGTCGACACCCGTAACGGGGCCAACTTCCGCACGGAGACCAGATAGTCGCCCAACGGGTCGGCGGCGCCTGGCTCGCGAACGGTGACCGGCGCAGGCGCGCGGCGCATAACGTGATCGGTCGTGAACAGCAGCCCACGCCGCGGCTCGAACAGGCACACCAGCCCGCGGGTGTGGCCCGGACACCACACCACCTGCAGGTCGAGCGGACCCCAGCGAATCTGGTCGCCATCTTCGAGCAGCCGCGTTGGCGTGGGCCAATCGGCGGTATGCCAGCGCACGTCGTGCAGCGCCTCGCTCGGCAGGCCGTTGCGCAGCAGCCAGTCTTCGTCGAACCCAAGTCGTCGACCTGCAGCGTCTTCGATGCGGTGTGCCAGCAGCTCGCCCCTGTTGGCCAGAACCTGGTGTGCC
>DASYKL010000682.1:0-8202 GCA_035995405.1 Chloroflexota bacterium | reverse complement strand
CAATACACCACTCCTGGATCTGGTAAGCCCTCGCTATCGTTCACTCGCGCGCGTCGGTTTGCGCGCGCTGGCCGCCGGCCGAAAGCTGCCGCCGCAGGCGGAGATTTATCTGCTGCGGCTCGATGGCACGCCGATCGAAGCTGAAGTCACTGCTGTCGGCATCACCTTCGATGCCGCCCCCGCCGTCCAGGTCCTGGTACGAGACGTCAGTGACCGGAGGGCCGTCGAACGCCTCAAAGACGAGCTGCTGTCCATGGTCAGCCACGAGCTACGGACCCCACTGACCAGCATTCGGGGCTCGCTGGGTCTGATGGCCGCTGGCCTCCTCGGCGATCTGTCACCCCGAGGCCAGCGGATGCTCGACGTCGCAGTCAGCAACGCCGATCGCCTTATTCGCCTGTTGAACGATATCCTCGACCTCGAACGACTGCGGGCAGGGCGGCTCACGATGCAGCTGCGCCCGTGCAGCATTGTCGAGCTGGTCGAACAGACCGTGGCCCTGATGCACGGTTCCGCCGAACGCGCCGGCGTCGACCTGGTGGTGGGTCCGCTTGCTGGGTTTGTCGATGCAGATCCCGATCGACTGGTCCAGGTCCTCACCAATCTCGTGTCAAACGCGATCAAATTTTCGGCCAGAGGCGGCCAGGTTCGGGTCAACGCGCTGACGATCGGCAGCCACGTGCGGTTGAGCGTGACCGATACGGGCCGCGGCATCCCGCCCGACCAGCTCGAACGCATCTTCGAACGATTCCAGCAAGTGGATGCGTCCGACTCGCGGGTCAATGGCGGCACCGGGCTGGGCCTGGCGATCTGTCGCAGCCTGGTTCGACAACACGCTGGGCGGGTATGGGCCGAAAGCGACCTTGGCCACGGCAGCACGTTCTACGTCGAGCTGCGATCTCTGGAAGCACTGGCCAACGCGGCCTGAAGCGGCGGCCGCTGGCGGCCCGTGATCGGGTGGCTGCCTCATAGGCCGGTGACGGGTGTTGATTCGTCGGCGAGGTGGCAAACACTACGCTGTCTTGGTGCGCGCGCTGCTAGCCCAGTTACGGGTGGAGTTGATCCTGACGCTCAGGCGGGGCGAGAGTTTGCTGATCACGCTCGTCGTGCCCGTTGTCCTGCTGGTTTTTTTCGGCGCGGTCGCAGCCAACCCGCCTGACTTCCTCGTGCCTGGTCTGCTGGCCCTGGCGGTCATGTCGACCAGCATGGTCAGCCTCGGCATCGCCACGGCCTACGAGCGCTACTACGGCGCGCTGAAGCGGCTGCTGGGCTCACCACTCCCCCGCCTGAGTCTGATCGCCGCCAAAACGCTGGCCGTCCTGGTGATCGAGGTCGTCCAGATCGGACTGCTCCTGGGTATGGCCCGCCTGATGTTCGGCTGGTCCCCGAGCGGCTCACCCCTGGCCGCTCTGGCCGCGCTGCTGCTGGGCAGCGCTGCCTTCGCCGGCCTGGGCCTGCTGATGGCCGGCACGCTGCGCGCCGAAGCGACCCTGGCCGTAGCCAACGGCTTGTACCTGCTGTTCGTGCTGCTCGGTGGCTTCATCCTGCCGCTCGACCGACTCCCCCAACCGATCGAAACGGTGGCGCAGCTCTTACCCTCGGCGGCGCTGACCGACGCCACCCGCGCCGCTTTAGGCAGCTCGCCTCAGAGCGCGCTCGGTCCCTTGGCTCTGCTGGCCGGCTGGGCGGCCGTGGCAATGGGCGCAGCGGCGCTGACGTTCCGCGCCGAATAATCGCCCAGCCGCGCTTTGACCGCCTTGAGCCGCGACCACAGATACAGCCCGTAGCCGCCCAGGACCACCGCGGTGATGCCAAAGGCCCACAACAGAAATGGCGCGTTGTGATCAAGTACTGGCATGCGCCACTTTTCCGAGGTCGGCAACTCCAAGGTCCGCGACGGCCGCTTCGCTCCGTTCAATGTCATACCGCAGGCGGACCAGAAACGCATAGAAAACGGTGAACGCGACCACCGATAGCAGCAGCAGCCAGACGATGCTCGACGAAGGCTGTTGATCGGCTAACGGACCGATGACCGGCTGCGGGTGGAGTGTCCGCCACCAGTACGACGACAGGTAGACGATCGGCACATCGACAAATGCGACGATCCCGACGATTGCCGCGTACCGCGGCCCACGCGGCGGTTCAGCGTAGCTGCGCACCATCAAGTAGCCGAGATACATGAACCATAGGATCAGCGTTGTCGTCAGTTTGGGATCCCACGACCACCACGTCCCCCAGATCGGGTAGCCCCACACCGCGCCAGTAATCAAGACCAGCGTCGTGAAGACCAGACCAACTTCACCGGACGCGTGGCCAAGGCGGTCCCACTTGAGGTCACCTGTGCGCAGGAACGCGATGCTGGCGATGAACACCACGACAAAGGCGATGAACAACGCCACCAGGGCCATCGCGACATGGAAGTAGACGATACGCGCGGCATCGCCCTGGACTCGATCTGGGCGAGCAACAAAAAAGATCGCGTACGAATTTGCCGCCAGGAGCAACAGGCTGGCGAAGCCCAGAACACGCGTCGTCATCCGGCGACAACCGTAGCGCTCGCGACGCCAGGATTCAACCAGCTCTCCGCGGCGGGGACGACGCGCCGGTCAGTCCCCGTCACAGAGATGCTGTATTACGCCTACGGCACCAATTGGCTGATGCGCGTTGACCAGTTGCCGAGGGCGCCTCGCGTGCCTGGCGCCCCGGTAGTCGGAGCACATGTGCCGAGCTTGTTGTCGCCCGTCCCGCCGAAGAAGAACGGTCCACCCCACGTCCGGTAGTCGCAGGCATGGGCAATGTATTCACTGGCGATCCAGATCGAACTGCCGTCGACCGCCGCGGCGCCATAATCGCCCCAGCGGGTGCGTGGCGGATTGCCGACCTGCGCTTTGTAGCCGGTGAAGCCGTCATCCTGGGCCGCTCCCAGCCCACCGCGCACGACGCTCCAGGCTCCTACGCCGCGGGCGTCGATCGGCGCAAATGCCGCGCTCGGGTTGAGCGCGTCGCCTGTCGCCGTGAAGGCCATGACGCCCCGTCCACTCGCGGTCACGCCGATAGCCGGATAGGTCAGGTCGTGACCGGCCGCGCCGAGATAGCCCTGGTTGACCAAATCAGCTTCGACTGCGCCGTCTGAAATCTGCGGCTCGACGACATACCAGGCAATGCCAGCTCGGTTGCCGCCACCGCTGACGGTCAGGGCCGTGTCGAGCGCGCCCCACAGCTTGCCATCGGCGTACATGACCTGCTGCATGCGGGTGTCGTTGGAATCGGGTTTGGAGATGACTTCGTCGTGAGCTGGCTCCTTCCCGAAGAGGAGCCGCCAGCAACCGATCTGGCCATTGAACAACAGCGTGATCGTGTCATTGATGCAGTTGCCTTGCGGCGTGGCCGTGGTCGCTCGAGTGCCCGAGCCGGGCTGCTTCTGCAGCGGCGGAATGGCGTACTTTTGGACGCTCAGAATCGTGTTGCTCAGGCTCAGCGCTGGCGTGGCGCTATTCAGTGAGGCCGTATTCGTCAGCGCCCACACGATCAGCTGGTTCGAAAGATGAGGCCCGCCGCTCCCGGCGATCGGGCGTGTGGCTTCGTCGCCCGCGTTTGAGCTCAGGAAATATTCGACGCCGCGACCACGATTGCCTTCGCCCTCAGAAGCCTTGTTGAAGTCGCGCTCTGCACGCGGCGAGCCCGGCGACTGAGCCGGCCACACCGTGAACCCTGGCTGTTTGGGGCCCGCGTCGCTCGGTGCGTTGACCGTGCCAAAGGTATCGATGTGTTGCATCGTCACCGCGGCCGCGCCGGCTGCCAGCTGGGCTTTCGAGAACGCATAAATCTGCGCGCCGCTAAAGCCGTTGCCGTTCCACGGATACGCGTTCGTGGTGATGTAAAAGCCGTTCGCATCGGCCCCGATATGGGGGTAATCGCCGAGGCACGGGCAGGCGTTGCTCGGATCCGGATTCGTCCCATCGGCCGTGACATTGAGACGGTAAATGTTCCAGCCGCCAGTCGCGTTGGCAGTCTTGCTGACGGCGATGTCGAGATGGTTGCTCAGGGTGAATGCGCCAGTCGCAGGTACGGTTTCCAGAGTCAACACGACCACGAAAAACCGCTGCGTCGCGGCGTCATACAGGCAGGTCGGGTCAGTGACGAACGGACCGCGAATACCCGTTGATCGGTTGATCGCGGGTGCGTAACCGAAGAACGAGTTCAAGTCGACCGCGCCATTGACACTCGTTGGCACGCCGTTGACGACATTCGTGTCGGGCAGCAGCGACCTGCCGCTCGTGTTGTAGACATTGACGACGTCGTTGACGGCCTCGAACACGTAGCCGTTACCGACACACAGCGCCTGATCGGGCGGTTCGACAGAAAACTGGTTGCCGCCGCGGGCATAGCGCTGCTGGAAGAAATTGAGTCCTTCCCAACCAATCTTGAACGCCGGACTGGAGGTGGCTCGCTCGTGGCTATCGGTATCGCCACCGCCGCCACCATTGCCTCCCTCGCTCTTGCGCGACAAGCTGCGCGCGACGATCTTGCCATCGTACGCGGCAGGGCCGGCATCGCCCTTCATGCCGCTCGGAAACTCGATCGTCGTGACATCGCCCGGCCCGGAAGGTGTGTACGCCCCCGTTTGCGGCGCACCCGTCCCCGAGAGGGGAACCTGCTGAACCCCAGGTGCGGCCAGTGCTACTGGCCCAAGCGCGGCTGCCGGTACCAGCATGGCACCCGCCAGCAGAACGCTGGACGCTATTCGCTTATACCCCACAAACTCGCCCTCCACTTCGCTTCGGCTGCGTCCACCACGCAGAGGGCGGTCACGGTATCACGGTTTTTTTTGCAACCACAAGGCGGCGCCTCGTGGCCAAGCTCACCGTGAATGGCGCGGGGTCAGGGCCTGGTGGTTGGCGGGCCGGGCGGCATGCGCGACGGTGGTGGCGGCGGGACCAGCTGCACTTCTGGTGCGCTGGCCGGTGCGGCGTCTGGCGCTGGTGTGGCAGCAAATGGTTCGATGCTTTGCGGCGGGCCAACAGGGCCAATGCTGCTCGGCGTGGCAACGGCAGGCAGAACCTGCATCGGCTCGGTCGACGCGTCCGTCGTCGAGTCAACCATGGCCGGATCAGGACAGGCGATTGGATCGTCAGTCACACAGCCATCTACCGCCGCTGACGTGGACACGGCCAGGACTGCCAGACGTGAAGCGAGGACGAGCGCCAGGATGAGTTTGCCGATACTGTGAAAACGAACGACGCGGTCCAGGTATTACGGCTCGGCCACGAATTGGCATGCATTTCGACGTGATCGTGGTCGGCGGCGGGCCGGCCGGATCCAGCAGTGCCGCGCTCTTCGCGCGGCAAGGCCGCCGCGTGCTGCTGCTGGACGCGGCGCGTTTTCCGCGTTCCAAACCCTGCGCCGAATACATCTCACCGGGCGGTGTGGCGATCCTCGAGCGGTTGGGCGTCCTCGCGCATCTGGAGCGCCTGGGGACGGGTCGCTACCTGCGAGGGATGGAGCTTGTCGCGCCGGAAGGTGGCCGACATCTGGTCACCTACTTACGGTCTGATGGTGTGGCGCAGCACGGGCTGGCGGTGTCCCGCATGATTCTCGACGCGTGCCTGCTGGACGCGGCGCGCAGCGCGGGCGTCGAGGTCCGTGTCGGCTGCCGCGTGGCCGGTGTCTGGTGTGAAGCCGGGCGCATCAAGGGTGTTCTGGCGACCACGGGCGAGCGTCTGCCAGCCGACCTGGTGGTCGGTGCGGATGGCATCCACTCTGTGGTCGCCCGCGACGTCGGCGCCCGTCGTCGATGGACCTGGCCACGGCGCCTCGGGCTGGTCGCCCATTTTGAGGGAATCGATTGGCCCGAAAACTACGGCCAGATGTTCGTCGGCCGCCAGGGCTACATCGGTGTCGCGCCGCTCGATGCCGACGGTCTGGTCTCGGTGGGCTTCGTTCAGGACGTGCCGCGGGGCCGGCTTGGCCCTCCACTGGCGGCGCTCGAGCGCGGCCTGGCCAATTTTCCGCAGCTCGCACAGCGGCTGCATGCCGGCAGACGTGTGGGCAGCGTGACGGGCGTCGGCCCTCTGGCCAGGCACGTCGCTCGCCCCGCTGGGCCAGGCTTTGCACTCGTCGGGGACGCGGCGGGCTTTTTCGATCCGTTCACCGGCGAAGGGATTTTTCGCGCTTTGCGCAGTGCCGAGCTACTGACCAGCAACCCCGACCGCTACGCTGTTGCGCGGCGCCAGCACTTCGCTGCGAAGCAACGCCTGGTGGCGCTGATCCAGCTCATCGTCCAGACGCCGCGACTCATGGATTTCGCCGTTCGTCGGTTGCAATCACGTCCCCGCACCGCGCATCGGCTTGGGGCCATGCTCGGCGACCTCGAGCCAGCGCGACTGGACGTCGCCTGGCGCCTGCTCGGCCCCTGAAGCCATGGACACGTCGATCGAACAGGTCATGCACGCCGAACCGGGCGTCGTTCTCCGTCTGGCGGGAGCGGTCGAGGATTGGCCGCGCATCCTGCCGCACTATCGCTGGGTCTGCGTGCTGGCTGACGACGGCCACGGCCAGCGCATCGTGGAGATGGCCGCACGGCGCGACGTGTTCGGTCGCATCGGCTGGCCGCTGCGTTGGACAGCGCGGCAAATCATCGGCTCCGACCGCGTCGAGTTCGTCCACATCGCAGGCATCACGCGCGGCATGGAGGTCGCCTGGACGTGCTCGCCGGCAGCGGGCGGAGCCACTACCGTTCGCATCCGACATGTTTTCAAACCAGCGTGGCCCGTTCCGGCGCTGCTCGTGCGGCTCATCGTCGGCGAGTACTTCGTGAACAGCGTCGCGCGCCGCACTCTCGGCCGTATCGCCATTCTGGCGGAAGTACGGACAACTCCCGTACCCGAACACTCTTGACAGGCGGTCGGGGGGTGCCAAACTTAGCGCAATGTCCTCCCAGGCTCGCCAAGTCCGAACCCCAGGCCTCTTAGCCTGGCTCAGGTTGGTGCGCGTTTTCCAGAAGGTCGACCGTGCTGCCAGTGAGTCGTTGCGGTGGCGGCAGCTCAGCCCTGCCCAACTCGACGTTCTCGCCAAAGTCGGCTCGGCCGAAGGCATCAGCCAACAAGAGCTGGCGAATGCGCTGCTCGTGACGAAGGGCAACGTCTGTCAACTGCTGGACAAAATGGAAGGCAGCGGCTTGCTCGAACGACGGCCTGACGGTCGCGTCAACCGCCTCTTTCTCACCGCACAGGGACGGCGGGTGCACGATGACGTGGTGCCGCGCCACGATGAGATGCTGGCCGACCAGTTCAACACGCTGTCCGACGAGGATCAGCGCGAGTTGTTGCGGCTGTTGCGACATCTCGATCACGCCCTGGAGCGCGCCTGACTCGCAGCGGCCGTAGACGACGTGTCGCCATCACGGGCATCGGTGTACTGACGCCGGTTGGCTGCGGCGTGGAGAACTTCTGGGCCGGCGTCTTGCGGGGCCAATCCGCGGTCGGCCTCGTGACGCGATTCGATCC
This sequence comes from Chloroflexota bacterium, assembly GCA_035995405.1. GTDB lineage: Bacteria > Chloroflexota > UBA6077 > UBA6077 > CF-72 > CF-72. The sequence continues at coordinate 697 of DASYKL010000682.1, read as the reverse complement.
GAGTCCGTTTCGATCGCATCTGGCTGCTGAGATCAACGACGACGACCTCGACCCGACGGCCTATCTCGAGCCGCGACGTTTGAAGCGCTTCGACCAGTATTCACGGCTGGCCGTCATTGCCAGCCTGCAAGCCGTCGCCGATGCTGGCGTGCCGCGCGCATCGCTCGAGGCGGCCGGCTGTTACATCGGCTCGGCGCTTGGCGGGGTCGCCTTCGCCGAGACACAACATGATGCCTACATCCATTACGGCCCCGCAGCCGTCAATCCGGCGCTCGCCCTGTCCGTTTTTGGCGGCGCAGGTCCGACGAACGTAGCGATCGAGCTTGGCCTGCACGGGCCCAGCCTGGCCAACAGCAATTCGTGCGCATCCGGCGCAATTGCCATCGGCGAGGCTGCCCGATTGATCGCCGAGGAGGGTGTCGATGTCATGCTGGCCGGCGGTGCGGAAGCACCACTGGCGCCGTTGACGTTTGGCTCGTTCGCGCTGATCAAAGCCATGTCCACTTCGAATCACGACCCGTGTCAGGCCAGTCGACCATTCGATCGGCGACGAGATGGGTTCGTCATGGCTGAAGGCGCGGCGATGCTCGTTCTCGAATCGCTCGAGCATGCCGAAGCACGCGGCGCTGATGTCTACGCCGAGGTGGCCGGCTACGGTATGACCAATGACGCATTCAACATGCTCGCTCCGCTGCCG
>DASYKL010000681.1:0-2331 GCA_035995405.1 Chloroflexota bacterium | reverse complement strand
GATGAGCACGACGCGCCAGTGGTGTTCGCCACCCGTGGAGCGCCCAGGACAGCACTCGCCAACCCGAGCGAGCTAGCCGTGCCACTCGTCGTCAAAGGACGGGTGATCGGCGCCCTGATCCTGCTCCACAGCACCCCCGGCTACTACGGCGCGGTGAACACGCACGTCGCCATGACCTTTGCTCAACAGGCCGCTGTGGCCATTGAAAATGCCCGCCTGTACGGCGAAATCCGCACACATCTGAATGAAATGGTTGGCTTGCAGCAGCTGGGGGCCACACTGCTTCAGGAGCACGACCCGGATCGCCTACTGCGTGCGATCTGCGCACAGCTCCGGACGCTGACCAACGCCGACGGCGTGGCTCTGGGTTTGCTCGAGGATGACGAGCAGTATTTCCGGCTCCGCACGGTGATTGGCTCAGGCGCTGTGGAGGTCCAGGGGACGCGCATCCCGGTCGAGGGGTCGTCCTTTGGCGAAGCCGTCCGCACCAACCAGCCGCAGCGGAGTGAGAACACCCTCAGCGATCCGAGCGGCTCCCTGCCCAGTCTGCGATTAAGTAGCGCACAGACCAGTCTGAGCGTACCGATGCGCACGCGGCAGCGCGTGGTGGGGGCCATCTCGATCTACAACAAGCTGGCTGGACTGGCCTTCACCGATCGGGACGCCGAGCTAGCGACGTTGTTCGCCCAACAGGCGGCGGTCGCGATCGAGAACGCCTGGTTGTACGAGGAGGTGCGTGGCAAGGCGGCGCTAGAGGAGAGGCAGCGCCTTGCGCGGGAGCTGCACGACTCGGTCTCGCAGGCGCTGTTTGGGATCGCGCTCAATGCCTCGACAGCTGACGAGCTGTTCGAATCGCGGCCGGAACAAGTACCGGGCTTGCTGAAGGATGTGCTCGGCCTGGCTGAGGCGGCGTTGGCCGAGCTGCAGGCGCTCATCTTCGAGCTGCGGCCGGAGTCGCTCGAGCGGGAAGGTCTGGTCGGTGCGCTGGAGAAACAGACGGCGGCCGTCCGGGCACGCCACGGACTCCTCGTCCGGCTCGATGTAGGCGGCGAGCCAGACTTGCCTTTGACCGCGAAAGAGGCGCTGTACCGGGTGGCTCAAGAAGCGCTGCACAACGCCGCCAAGCACGCCCGCGCCGCCAGCGTCGTGGTTGCACTGGAGGTTGGACAGGCGGACGTGAGTCTGCTGATAGCCGATGATGGCCGCGGCTTTGATCCGCGGCGCGAGTTTCCGGGCCATCTGGGCCTGCAGTCGATGCGTGAGCGTGCCGCCGCCGTGGGCGGTACGCTCCAGATCGAGAGCACCCCGGGTGAAGGCACTCGGCTGCGCGCCCGCGTTCCCCTGCCCCTGGAGGAGAAAGGCCTGCTACTGCCATGACGCTGCGCATTTTGATCGCGGACGACCATCACGTGGTGCGACAAGGGCTCCGCGGCTATCTGGGTGTCGACCCGGAGCTCGAAGTAGTCGGCGAGGCCGAAGACGGTGCCGAAGCGGTGCGTCTGGCTCGCCGGCTGCGCCCTGATGTGGTGCTGATGGACCTGATCATGCCCGAGATGGACGGCATCACGGCGACTCGCCAAATCCGAGCCGAGCTGCCAGATACCGAGGTCATGGCGCTGACGAGTGTCCTGGAAGATGCTTCGGTCGTGGACGCGGTGCGAGCGGGGGCCATCGGCTACCTGCTCAAAGACACCAAAGCGCAGGCCCTGCGGCAGGCGATCAAGGCAGCAGCCCGCGGGCAGGTCCAGTTGTCGCCGAAGGCGGCTGCGCGGCTGATGCGCGAGGTGGCCGCGCCAGACCGGCCAGAGTCTCTGTCCGAGCGCGAGGTCGAGGTGCTACGGCTCCTGGCTCGCGGGCGGGCGAACAAGGAGATCGCGCGCGAGCTGAGTATTGCTGAGAAGACCGTCAAGACGCATGTGAGCAGCATCCTCGGCAAGCTCGGGGTCCAGAGTCGAACGCAAGCGGCACTCTATGCCGGGCGGATCGGTCTGCTGCCCATCGACCAGCTTGGTGCTGATCCGACGTGACGGCGACGCTGCTGATCAACGCCAGCGTGCTGGATGTCGAACGCGGTGCGCTCATCCCGGATCAAGCAGTTCTGATCGATGGCGAGCGCATCATCGAAGTCGGGCCGGTGCACGTGGTCCGCTCGACGGATCCGCGCACCCTTGACCTGCGCGGCAAGACGCTGCTGCCGGGCCTGATCGATTGCCACGTGCACGTCACGGCCGCAACGGCGGACCTCTCCGAGCTGGCCGAATGGTCGCCCACCTACGTCGCAGCCCACGCCCAGTCCATCCTGCGCGGTATGCTCGAGCGCGGCTTCACGAC
>DASYKL010000680.1:0-3189 GCA_035995405.1 Chloroflexota bacterium | reverse complement strand
TGAACGATGGCACCCGGCCATAGGCGACGATCAGGCCCTGGAAACCGCCGATGACCGCACCCACCACGAGGCCAACCGCCAGCGCGACCAGCCAGGTGTACGGCTGGTTGAAGCCGAGGTGAAGCGCGTTCGGGATCCACTGGGCCTGAACCATGGCCATCGTGTACCCCAGGAAACCCAGGAGCGACCCGACGGACAGGTCGATGTTGCGCGACACGATGATCAGCACCATGCCCGTGGCCATGATGGCGATGGATGCACTCTGGACGGACAGGTTCCACAGGTTGCGCGACGTCAGAAAGACACCGCCCGACATGATCTGAAACCCGAGCCAGATGAGCGCCAGCGCGGCCACCATGCCAAGGAGCCGCGTGTCGATCTCGAGCGAGCGAAGCGGCGAGGCGAGCGACTGGAAAAAGCGAGGCTGACGGACGACGTCAGCCTCTCTGGGCAAGCTGCTTGTTGCTTGCGTCACGCCTCTCGAGTGTCAGTTAAGGACAGCCGACAACGGCGCCAGCGGGGACGCCACGGCAGAGGGTGTCCTGACTGATCCAGCCGGCATCGAGCACGAGGTTCAGGTTGCCTCTGGTGATCGGAATTGGTGTCAGCAGGATGGTGCTGAGCGTGTTGTTACCTGGCGTGGTGAACGGCTTGGCGTTCGCGACTTCGTCGCGCGAGACGCCGGCGCACAGCTGCACCGCGGATTCGCCTGCCGACGTGCCGAGCTGCCGCGCGTCCTTCCAGACGTCGACCGTCTGGCTGCCGAGCGCGACGCGATTCAACGCCGCGGTATCGCCGTCCTGGCCAGACACCGGCACCTTGCCAGCGAGCCCTTGCGCTTGCAAGGCGGACACGACGCCACCGGCCATGCCGTCGTTCTCGGCGAGAACCGCGTCGACTTTGTTCTCAGTCTGCGTCAGGAACTGCTCCATCTCGGTCTGGGCCTTGGACGGATCCCAGTTGTCGGTATAGGTCTCGCCGACAATCTTGATGTCACCCTTCGTGACAGCCGCCTTGATCACGTCATCGTAGCCGCCCCGCAGGAAATCGGCGTTGGCATCCGCCTTGTTGCCTTTGATGATGACGTAGTTACCAGTTGGCTGGGCGCCGAAGACCGACCGAGCTTCCATGCGCCCGACTTCGATGTTGTCGAACGTGATGTACAGCGCCGTCGCGTCCTCGATGAGGCGGTCGTAAGCGATGACCGGAATGCCCTGGCTGATCGCGCTGGCGACCGCTGGTTTAATGGCCGTACCGTCCTGGGCCAGGATGATCAGCACGTTCGCGCCCTGCGAGATCAGGTTCTCGACGTTCGAGGCCTGCAGCTCAGCAGACGACTTGGCGTCATTGGAGATGTAGGTCGCGCCACCGGCGGCCAGAGCATCCTTGATCGCCGGTTCGTCCCATTTGCCCCAGCGCTCTTCCTGGAAGTTGTTCCACGACACACCGACGACGCACTTCGCCGGTACCTGCGCCTGCAAAGAACCGGGTACGGTTCCAAGTACGAGCGCCGCACCGAGCGCGGCGGGCAAAAATCTAACGGATCGACGGCTCGAAGCCTTCCGTGTCTGTAACCAAGATGACATTTCAGACTCCCTTGCTTGAACCCCTACTGTGGGGTCGTATCCTGTTGCATCGAGCGGGGTCCTGTCAACTGGTATCGCCGCTACACACCGTGGAAAGGTACTGAGCAGTTGCCGTTCGGGCGAGTGCCACGCACGTGGGCAACGGCCGCTGCGGTGGTCATCGTTGTTGCGACGACCAGCGCGGTCGTACTTCGACAGCCGACCACGACGCCACGTTGTCCGCCGGTCGCCGAACACCCCGAGTGGTCGGTTGCCCGGCGCTGGGATGAGGCGACGCTCGACGCGATTCGTCGCGCGCTACCAGCGCCGAACGTCCATGCGCGCAACCTGTTCCACACGTCGGCGGCGATGTGGGATGCCTGGGCGGCATATGAGCCAACCGCCGTCGGATACTTCGTGACCGATAAGTACACGGCTGCCGACACGTCGGTTGCCCGCGACGAGGCGATCAGCTACGCCGCCTATCGCGTGCTCACTGCGCGGTACATCGGGTCGGTTGGGGGTGACCAGTCGCTCTCAGAATTCGCCGATCTTATGGACACCTTGTGCTACCCGCTGGACGCGACGACGACGGACGGCAATTCACCGGCGGCAATCGGCAATCGCATCGCCAGCGCGGTGCTGACCTATGGGCTGACCGACGGGTCGAATCAAGCTGGCGGCTACACCGATCCCGAGTACAGCTCGGTGAATCCGCCGCTCGTCGTGGCGCGCTCCGGGACGACTATGGCGGATCCAAATCGCTGGCAGCCGCTGCAGCTGGAGCACATGATTTCGCAGAACGGCATCGCGGTGGTGAACGGCGTCCAGCAATTCGTCGGACCGCACTGGGGCGGCGTGAAAGGATTTGCGTTGCCGCCAACCGGTCGCGATCGTCTGCCGCTCGATCCAGGCGAGCCACCGCGCTTGGGTGATCCGGCAAGCGATGAACTCTTCAAAGAACAAGCCCTCGAAGTGATCCGTGACAGCGCCGCGCTGGATCCGGGTGCTGGCAGTACTGTGGACATCTCGCCTGGTGTGATTGGCGAGAATCCACTTGGAACCAATGCCGGCCACGGGCATGCGGTCAATCCGTCGACCGGTCAGCCGTATCCGCCGAACATGGTAAATCAGGGCGACTTCACCCGAAGTCTGGCGGAGTTCTGGGCCGATGGTCCCAATTCCGAAACGCCGCCAGGGCATTGGAATGTGATTGCCAATGCAGTCTCCGATCGGCTGTCGCCAAACCTGCGCATTGGTGGTCAGGGCTCGCCCATCGATCGACTCCAATGGGATGTCAAGTTGTATCTGGCGCTAAACGGTGCGGTGCATGATGCCGCAATCGCCGCCTGGGGGGCGAAAGGGCACTACGACTCCGTTCGGCCGATCTCGATGATTCGGTACATGGGCGGGCTAGGCCAATCAAGCGACGCGGCTTTGGCGTCATACAATCCTGAGGGATTGCCGCTTGTGCCCGGCCTGGTGGAGCTGGTGACGGCTGAAACGGCGGCGGCCGGGCAACGGCATGCCGCACTCGCTGGCCACGAGGGACAGGTCGCCATCAGGGCGTGGGCAGGTAGTCCAGCAGATCCGCACACGCAGACGGCAGGCGTGCAATGGATTC
>DASYKL010000679.1:0-3365 GCA_035995405.1 Chloroflexota bacterium | reverse complement strand
TGCTCCACCTGGTTGGCCTCGAGGGTCTGGCTGACCGGCCAGCGCCAGATCTGTCGGGCGGTCAGCAGCAGCGCGTCGCGCTCAGCCGCGCTCTCGTCTACGAACCAGACCTTCTTCTCCTGGACGAACCGTTCAGCAATCTCGACGCCCGCCTCCGTCAGCAGATGCGCGTCGAAGTTAAGCTTCTCCAGAAGCAGCTAGGCATCACCGTCCTGTTCGTCACGCACGACCAGGTCGAAGCGCTGAGCATGTCGGACGAAATCGCGGTCATGAACCAGGGTTGCGTGGAACAGGTCGGCCCACCCAGCGAGCTGTACGACCACCCGGCTTCGCAGTTTGTGCGCGACTTTCTCGGTCAGACCCTCAGCCTGCCCAACAACGTCCGTGTGCGGCCCGAAGACGTCGAAGTCAAACGCAAGAACGGCACGCACGCCCAACACAATGCCGTCGAGGGCGTCATCGACACGCTGCTGTTCGTCGGCGAGCGATACGAGGCGCACATCACGCTGACCAGCGGTGAGCCGCTACTGCTGCACCTGCCGCGCACTGGCGGCTGGACACCTGGTGAACCGGTCGTGGTGACCTGGTCAGACGAGCGAGCGACGGTATGGCCCGACTGACTCCTGCCGCCACACTGCAGTTGAGTGCGCCGCATCGCATGTTCCCGCGCCTCGAGCTGCAAACGGTACTCGGGACGCTCTTGCTTTTGGTCGTCGGCAGCGTCGTGCTGTTCCCGCTAGCGCTGATTGCCTACCAGAGTTTCACGGTGCCCGTTGCGCCAGGGCAGACTGAGCTCGGCCTGGCGGGTTGGCAGGCGGTCTTCACCGAATCGAGCCTACGGATTGCCATCAGCAATACCTTGCTGCTCATCCTGGCTCGCCAGGTCGTCGCGTTACCGCTGGCGGTGCTGATGGCCTGGGTCATCGCGCGAACGGATCTGCCTGGTCGCAACTGGTTCGAATTCGCGTTCTGGCTGAGCTTTTTTCTGCCACCGCTGACCGTCACGCTGAGCTGGATTTTGCTGCTCAATCCCCAGTACGGCCTGCTCAATCAAGTGCTCAAGCCGCTGGGGATTGGACCGTTCGATATTTACAGCTTCTGGGGCATCGTCTGGACTCATCTGGTGGCGCACAACGTTAGCGCCATGGTGATGCTGCTCACCCCAGCCTTCCGCAACATGAACGCGTCTTTCGAGGAAGCGTCGCGGATCTCAGGTGCCAGCGCCCCCAAAACGGTTCTGCGCATCTTCGTCCCGCTCATGCTGCCCTCGATTCTGACGGTCCAATTACTGGTCATCATGCGCGCCCTGGAAGGGTTCGAGGTGGAGCAAATCCTCGGTCCGCCGGCGAACATCCAGGTCATGTCAACGTGGATCTACGCCACGTTCTTGCAACGTCTGCCGCGAATCGATGCCGCGTCAGCGCTCGCCGTCCTGCTGGTCGCGGCTATGCTGACCCTGGTCGCCATCCGCAACAGGTTGGTTGGCAAGCGGCGCTTTACGACCGTCACTGGCAAATTCCAGGGCCAGCGCCTGGCGCTCGGGACATGGAAATGGCCCATCTTCGCGTTTTTCGTCCTGGTGACCGGCCTGGTCATGGCTGTGCCGTTCGTCTTCGCGACACTTGGCACGCTGATGAAGCTCTTCGGCTTCTTTTCGAGCGACATGTGGACGTTAGCCCACTGGCAGACCGCGCTGTCCGATCGCGATCTGGTGCGGTCTTTGCAAAACACGCTCGTCCTCGCTTTCGGCACCGCGGCCGTTGTTGTCGTGCTCAACTCGTTGATTGCTTATCTCATCGTGCGGACCAAATTCGTCGGTCGCCATATCCTCGACTTTCTGACCTGGTTGCCGTTCACCATACCTGGCATTCTGCTGAGTCTCGGCCTCTTGACGCTGTTCCTGACGCCGCTCTTCCGTCCGCTCTACGGCAGCATCATCACCTTGATCCTGGCCGGCGTGATCGCGGGGCTGCCACTTGCGGCGCAGGTGCTGAAAGCAAATCTGATGCAGTTCGGCAGTGAGCTGGAAGAAGCTTCCTGGCTGACGGGCGGCAACTGGCTGCAGACGTATCGCCGCATCGTGTTGCCGCTGTTGATGCCGACGCTGCTCGTGGTTTCGCTGATCGCGTTTATCGGCGCGGCTCGCAACATTTCCCAGGTCGCCCTGTTGTCAAACTCCGCCAACCGACCGTTATCTATGCTGCAGCTCGATTACATGGCCCAGGGCCGCTTCGAGCTGGCGTCCGTGGTTGCGTGCTTGATCCTCTTCATTACCGTCGGCATGGCCGTGCTGGCGCGCGTCTTCGGGTATCGTGGCGGCCTTGGTAGCTAACCAGTGAAATCTCAGGAGGACTCCTAACAGGATGCTGGCACAAGAAATCAACGAAACGCTGACGCGCGTTGGTCCGGGTACGCCGATGGGCGAGCTTATGCGACGCTACTGGCACCCGATCGCTGCCAGCCGCGAGGTGGACGAGTCGCCGTTTCGCACCAAAGGCGTCCGCCTGCTCGGTGAAGATCTGGTCCTGTTTCGCGACCGCTCCGGCAAACTCGGGCTGATTGCTCGCTACTGCCCCCATCGCCGCGTGGATCTGGCCATCGGCGTGGTCGAGGAAGACGGGCTGCGCTGTCAGTATCACGGCTGGAAGTTCGACTCGAGCGGTACTTGCGTCGAGCAGCCATTCGAAGACACCACCCATCCGGAAGACAACTTCCGCGCCAAGTGCGGCATCGCTGGTTACCCCGTTGAGGAGCTGGCTGGGCTCGTTTTCGCATACCTCGGACCGCAACCTGCGCCGTTGCTGCCACGCTGGGAGCCGCTGACCTGGGACAACTCCGTGCGCGACATCGCGTTGACGACGCTGCCCTGCAACTGGCTGCAGTGCCAGGAGAACAGCCTCGACCCGGTCCACACCGAGTGGCTGCACAACTACTTCGGCAATTACGTCGCTGACATGAAGCGCGACGACAGCAACCGACCGCCACGAGGTGGGACATTCGGCAAAAAGCACCTGAAAATCGCCTTCGACGAGTTCGAATACGGCATCGTCAAACGACGCTTGGTCGAAGGTGACACCGGCGACGAAGAGGACTGGACCGTTGGCCACCCGGTACTGTTTCCCAACATCTTGCTGACGGGCAGCCAGTACTCGTACACGATGCAGTTCAGGACACCCATCGACGACACGCACACATTTCACGTCTCGCTGTACATCTTCCCGGCTGCGCCTGGTCAGGAGGCACCGCGACAGGACTACGTCCCCTACCGCAACGTGCCGCTGACTGAGGGGAACGGCAACTGGGTCCTCAACTACACCTTCAACCAGGACTACATGGCCTGGGTGACTCAGGGCGCGATCGCCCAG
>DASYKL010000678.1:0-4557 GCA_035995405.1 Chloroflexota bacterium | reverse complement strand
ACGCGCTGCTGCTGACCGCCCGACAGATCTGGCGCTGGCCGGTCAGCCAGACCGTCGAGGCCAACCAGGTGGAGCACTCTGTCTACCCGGTCGCGGATCGATTGCTTCGGCACGTTGCGCAGTTGGAGCGGATAAGCAACGTTCTCGAAGACGGTCATATGCGGCCAGATCGCGTAGCTCTGGAAAACCATGCCCATGTTGCGCTTGTGCGGCGCGACGAACAGGTTTCGCTCGGCGTCGGCGACCGTCGTCCCGGCAAAGACGATACGGCCCTCGTTGAGCCGCTCCAGTCCAGCGATCATCCGCAGCGTGGTTGTCTTACCGCAGCCCGATGGCCCGAGGAGGGTAAAGACGTGCCCCCGCCGGACCTCGAGCGACACGCGATCTACGGCGCGCGTGGCGCCGAAGAGCTTGCTGACGCCCTCGAGCCGAAGTACCGACTCAGGCATTCACGGCCTCAGACCGCCGCCCCGGGCGCCTGCATCGACGGACTTCGGGGCCAGGCGCAGGCAGCCACGCGGCGCTCGGTACGCATCTAACCAAGCACTTCCTTGGCTATCTTTTGCGTTTTCAGGATCTCCTCGATCAACGGTTCGGCGTCGATCGTCACGTAGTCGCGGCCCTTCTCAGGGACCAGGTTGGGATCCTGAACCGGTACGTCTGCGCGGCGGCTATTGTCCTGCGACAGGTTCGAGTACACGGTACTGCCTTCTTTACCAAGCACCCAGTTGACGAAGACCTTCGAGGCGTTGGGGTTCGGTGCCTTGTTGGCATAGTGCAGTACATGGTCGGACGAGTTCACATAGTCGATCTCAACCGTAGGAATGGGCTTCAGGTTCTTACCCTGCCCTTGCGCCAGGAAGTCCAACAAGATTGACAGGCTGATGGCTCCCAGTCCGATCGGGTACGTCCCACGCACCATCTGCTCGGTCAACTGGCGGGCGTCTGTGCTCAGGACTGCCTGTTGGTCTTTCCAGATCTGGCGAATGATGTCATCGTTACCCGTCTTGAGCCTGAGCGCGGTGCCCGCCCAAAAGCCGGAGCCTTTAGTGCGCAGGTCGCCAGCCAGGATCTTGCCTTTCCATTTCGGGTCGAGGAGGTCTTTGTACGAGGTGATCTCGCCGTCTTTGACCTGGTTGGTGTCGATCCACAAGCTCTGCGATCGGCTGCGGGTGATGGCGTAGTTGTACTTCTTGCCAGTGTCGAGGAAGCCGCCTTCAAAACCATCAACCCAGCTTTTGTCGTCGAGGACGTCGGGCCGAACGAGGAGCGGCCGAATGGGGTCAATTGCACCTGGCTGAACGGCCTGAACGAGCGGCTCGGTGGCCGGGACGATGATGAGGTCCCAGTTGTAGAGCCCCGCCTGACGTTCTTGAAAATAACGCGGGAAGAAGTCGCGCGAGGACGACTGAAACGGTGTCTGGTCGACCTTGATGCCCGGATAAGCGGCTTCGAAGGCATCCATGATCTTGCGGTACCCAGTACCCGCGTAGGTGGCAACTGCGAGGTGACCTTCCTTCTTGGCATCGTCGATGACCTTTTGCCAATCGGCGTCAGCGGGCGCCGCTGCCGCCGCAGCGGCGGGCTTTGTCTGCGCAGCCGGTGGCACAGCGGTCGGCGCCGGAGCGGCAGGTGGTGTGGCGGCCGCCTGTGAACAGGCAGCCGCTAATGCGGCTGCGCCAGCCACCCCGATCAATCGCAGCAGGTTACGCCGAGTCTGTACTGCCATGCTGTCCTCCCCCTACTCCTCACCCATATTCGGAACTTGATGCTCGACCATGATCTCGCGCCTCTCACGAGCTGACTGTTGGATGGCCAGGCACACCGCCAGCGTTGCTTTTCCCCAACGCGGTGAATGGAAGGCCGGCCTATTGTGGAACACTGCCCCGTACAGCTCGTCCAAAGTATCGCCCCGTCCAGGCACGCCGCTGGAACTCGGCGGCAACGATACCTCGTCAGGACCCGCATCCGCATAAATCAACACGCCGTCGGCTGACGGCCGCAGATCGGCGCGCTCACAGGATGCGATCAGCGTGCCGAAGTGCGGCTGGTGGCTGAGCGCTACTACGCGACCCCGCGCCGCGGGGTGTTTGCCGCCGTAACCCGTGGAGTATTTGAGTGCTGCTTCAGCCTCAGACGACAGGTCCGCGTCGAGCGCGCGCCGCGCCTGACCGTGCTTCGGCGTCTTCTCCTGGCCACCTTCACCGACCCAGAACGTGAATTCGTCGGTATCGAAGTGGTCGTAGCCGTTGTAAATCAGCGTCGCCGCTGCGCCGCTGGCAAAGTCGATGAACACGGCGCTCGCGGCTTCGGTTGGGCGTCGCCGATCCCAGACGCCTGTGTACGCACGGACCGACCGCACCAGGCCGCCGGCCAGATGACGTGCTATGTCGACCTGGTGCGGCACCTGATTGAACAGGATGCCGCCGCCTTGCGAGGTGTCCAGCTCTTCCGGGCGGCGCGGGCGGTACAGAAAGTCCGTAAACACCCAGTTGTTGATCATGCCAAGCGCGCCGTACTCGCCGCCCGCGATCAGCCGGCGCATCAGGCGGATGGCCGGATCGTGGCTGTGGGTATGCCCGACGACCATCTGGACCTGCTGCGACTCGACGGCCTCGATCATCGCGTCGCAGTCGGCCAGCGTCAACGCCATTGGCTTTTCACAGATGATGTGTTTCCCTGCCCGCGCGGCCGTAACCACATTCTCGACGTGGAACTGGTGCGGCGTCGCAACATAGACAACGTCGACAGACGGGCTGCTGACCATCTCCTCGACGCTCGCAAAGGTCTGCCCGCCAAGATCCATTTCGAAACGGTCGCGCGGCTCCGGCCGCGGGTCGGCCGCGGCGGTGACCTGGACCAGCGGGTGCTGGACCATGGCCGCGAGCATCGATGCGCCAGCGCGACCCAATCCGGCCACGCCGATGCGCAATTTGGGCGGGTTGCTCACACGGCGGCGAAGTTGACGCCGGGCTGTGCTTCGCGGAACGGCGCGGAGCCATCGATCCACGACTCACTGCGCGGGAGCACGACCGAAGCCGAGCGCAGCCGATACGCCTCCGGCTGCGTAGCAGCCGGCGCTGGCCCACCACTGTCACGCAAAGCACGCGCTGCATTCATCAGTCGCTTACGAGCGCGAATGATCCCGGCGTCGCTACTGCCCAGGTGCTCGGACGACCGATCGTAAATCGAACCCATGCTCTCCTGGCAGGCGGAGTCCGCCGGCCAGATGCCTGGCAAACCTGAGAACCGAATGCTGCGCTGGGCCTCGTAGTCAATACCGTAGTCATTTTCCTTGTTGTACGTGCTGACGTACTTACTCCAAGGCTCTGACGTTGGTGGCAGGAAGGCGTCGACCGTCGGATGCAAACCCTGATGGCCCAGTCGACCACCGCCATGCTGCAGGCGGGACACTTCGTCTTCGGTCAGCGGACGGACCGGGTGATACGTGAAGCACAACGCCAGGGTGTGGTGGTCGTCGATCGGAATCCAGGCATGACCACTGAACGCCGGATCCTCACCGTACGGTGGAATGACTGTGTGGAACGGCATCAGGAACTGCGTCAAGCGCCAGTAGTAGCTATCTTCCTCCGCCGCCCGGCGCGCACCGATGAGCACCCCGTAATCCGTGTCCAGCACTTCGAAATGGGGATGCTTGTCTTTCATCTTGTAATACATCCCCTTGCTGGTGTTGCCATACAGCCGGGCGCCGCTGCCATCCTGGACGTTGTGATAATTGTCCTGCTCCTCCAGCACCGTGTGCAGGAACCCGGAGTGCGACGAATCGATCTCGCCCTCGAGTGTCTGGACCCAATTGCTTTCGGCCACGCGTTTGGTCAGATAGACGTGGCTCGGCGGCACGAGATTCCACTCCAGCGCGGGCAATGGTGGCGGTTCGCTGGCGCTGCCCATATAGACCCAGACCACGCCGTTCCGTTCGGCCGTTGGATAGGCCGTGGCTTTGACTTTGGTGCGAAAGTCGGACTCGGCTGGCTCATTGGGCATGTCGATGCATTGGCCATCCACGTCGAACTTCCAGCCGTGGTACACGCAACGCAGGCCGCTTTCCTCATTGCGCCCGAAGAACAACGACGCGCCACGATGCGGGCAGTGGTTCTGGAGCACGCCGATGCGACCGGTCGTGTCGCGAAAGGCGATCAGGTCTTCGCCCAGCAGGCGTACGCGCATCGGGTCGCTGTCAGGTTGCGGCAATTCGCGGGTCAGCAGGCCTGGAATCCAGTACTCGCGCACCAGGTCGCCCATCGGCGTTCCCGCGCCGATGCGCGTCAGCAGGTCGTTTTCCTCGAGACTCAGCACGTAGCCTCCTTATTTGCTGGCCGCCATGGCGTCCAGTAACTCTTTGCGAATTTGCTCGCCACCGCTCGCTTGCCAGTCCTTGACCAACTGATCGAAGTCGGCCACGGGTCTGCGGCCGGCGATGATATCGGTCACGCCATCGACCATGGTGCGATTGATGACCGCTCCTTTGGCGCCCAACATTGGGGAGAACAGCCCAAGCGTTGGGTCGGCGACACCCGCCGGAATGAGGTAGTGCTC
>DASYKL010000677.1:0-5437 GCA_035995405.1 Chloroflexota bacterium | reverse complement strand
ACAACTGCCACCACGGCTTTCGAGAGCGGCAGGACGATCATGACCAGGATGTCCCAGTCGCTGGCGCCATCAATCTTCGCCGCGTCGAGCAATTCGCTGGGGATGTTCATGAAGAACTGCCGAAGTACGACAAGGTTGAACGCGCTGACCAGAATCGGCAGGACCAGCGACGCGTACGAGTTCAGCAACCCGTACTGCTTGACGGCGAGGTAGTTCGGAATGATTCCTGGCGTGAACAACAACGTGGTCAGCGCCAGGAGCAGGAAGAAGCGGCCGCCGACGATCCGTCGACTCAAGCCGTAGGCCATGCCGATCGTCACGGCCAGACTGAGGAGCGTGCCGACGATGGTGATACCCATGCTGACGGTGATGGCACGGGTTACCACGCCGCCGGCGAAGATAGTGCGGTAGGCCTGGAATGTCGGATGCTCGGGCCAGATGACCAGGCCGCCGTTCTTGATGACATCGGGCTCGCTGGCCAGGCTCGTCGCCAGGACGCTGAGGAAGGGGTAAATGACGGCGAGCAGGACGACCGTGAAGACGCCGATTTTGACGACCCGTTCGAGGGAGGTTTCCTTTTCGAGCCAGGCCGGTCGTTCGCTGCCTGCGCCCGCGCCAGCGTCAATCACGAGTAGACCCCCTCTTGGCCGGCGCGGTGCGCCAACTTGTTTGCGCCTATGACTAGCAAGGTACCGACGATGCCTTTGATGAGGCCGGCGGCAGCCGTGATACCCCACTGCCCACCAACGATGCCTTTGAAGTAGACGTACGTGTCGAGCACTTCACCAGCGGCTGGGCCGACGGCGTTGCGTTGCAGCAAGATCTGCTCGAAGCCGACCGAGAGGGCCAGGCCAAGCCGCAGGATCAGCAGCAAGATGACCACGCCCATGATCCCGGGCAAGGTGATGTTCACCAGCCGCTGCCAGCGCCCAGCACCGTCCACGACGGCCGCTTCGTACAGCGACGCTTCGATATTGAGCAGCGCCGCCAGGAAAATGATGGTCGCGTAGCCGCTCTCTTTCCAAATCAATTGCGCCACGACGAGCGGCTTGAACAGCGCCGGCTCGGTCATGATGTTGAGCGCTGGCAGACCCACGTCGCGCAACGTGTGGACGAAGATGCCCGACCCGCCAAGTACTTGCTGCCAGAGCGAAACCACGATCACCCACGAGATGAAGTGGGGCAAGTAGACGACGCTCTGGATGATCCGTCGAACCTTCGTACTGATGATGCCTTGCATCAGCAGCGCCAGGATGATCGGGGCTGGAAAGTAGAAGATCAGCTGGGCCATGGTGATGATGATCGTGTTCGACAGCGCTTGCCAGAAGGCGTTGTCGCTGAACATCGACTGGAAGTTGGCGAAGCCGACAAACGGGCTGTCCCAGAAGCCGAGGAAGGGCAGGTAGTCCTCGAACGCGATGATGTTGCCGAGCAACGGCAGATAACGGAACAGAACAAAGAAGAGGACACCCGGCGTGATCAGCAGCAGCATGATCCGGTCGCGCCAGATCCGCGTCCACAAACTGTCGCGCACGGGCGCGGCAGTTCCGACGCGGACTCGGCCCAGCGACGTTGCGGGCGCCTGGTTAACGTCTACGGCACTCATGTTGCCATCTCCGATCGACGCTGCCAACCAACGAGACTGTCCCAAGCAGTCCGTGACCCCTGATCAGCCCACGTACGGTGCGAGGTGTGGGAATACAGGTTGTGAGCATATCGCCTCGCAGGC
Source organism: Chloroflexota bacterium (assembly GCA_035995405.1). Lineage (GTDB taxonomy): Bacteria > Chloroflexota > UBA6077 > UBA6077 > CF-72 > CF-72. Next base: position 3,708 of record DASYKL010000677.1, on the reverse strand, counting down.
GCGGATGAAAGATTCACTTATGTCTCGCCAGACACAAGTATGTCCATCTCTGTCAACTGGGCGATTTCAGCCGGTGTGAAGCCCGTTGCGACTTCCTCGACGACGAATCGACCTTCGCGACGCCGCAGGACGGCCAGATCGGTGACTACGATATTAACGCAGCCGGCGCCCGTGAGCGGGTACGTGCACGAGCGAACCAGCTTGGCTCGGTCGCGGCTGTCGCGGTGCTCCATCATGATCATGACCGTGCTGCCGCCCGCGACCATATCCATGGCTCCGCCAATGCCGCCGCCAACTTGCTCGGGCGTGCTCCAATTTGCCACGTTGCCTGCTTCGTCGACCTGATACGCGCCCAGCACGACCACGTCGATCTTTCCCGAACGAACCATTTCGAAGGCTGTGACACTGTCGAAGTAAGCGACGCCTGGCTTTTGGCTGACGTAGTTCCCGCCGGCGTCGTGGACGTAATAATCGAGCTGCTCGTCTGAGGCCGTCGGGCCGTAGCCGAGGATGCCATTTTCGCCATGCAGAGCGATGTCGCGGCCACTGAGGTAATTCGAGACGAGGGTCGGAATGCCGAGGCCGAGATTCACATAGCTGTGTTCTGGCAGCAGCGCGGCGGCGTGCTCGGCCATCTGGGCACGGGTCCAGGCGGGCTTGCCGTTGTAAGTCCGCGGCACGTCTGAGGCGCGGCGGAAACGTGCCAGACCAGTCCGGTCTGGTTGGATTGTGCGCTTGACCACGCGGGACACGAAGGCTGCCGCCAGACCGACGCGGTGTGGGTCGATCTCGCCTGGCTCGACAATCTCGTCGACTTCGACGATAGCCACGCGCGCGCCTTTCGCAAAACTTGGATTGAAGTGCTGGCTGCTGCCTCTGAACTCGCAATTGCCCAGGCGGTCCGCGCGGTACGCGCTGACGAACGCGTAGTCGACCTTGATGGCTGGCTCGAACAAAAAGGGCTTGCCGTCGAAGAAGCGGACTTCTTTGTCGTTGGCGATGGGGGTGCCGACGCCGGTTGGGGTGTAGACCCCGGCCAGTCCCGCGCCGCCGGCCCGCAGCCGCTCGACCAGGGTGCCTTGAGGTACGACCTCGAAGGCGATTTTGCCGGCGGCGGCGCGGACGCCGGCAGCTGAATCGATATTTGGTCGCGACACGAAGGACACGATCAGGCGCGACACCTGTTCGTTCTCGATCAGCTCGGCCGCGGCGCCGCCGACCCCGTTGGCCACCAGGCACAGGTCGCGTGCGCCCTGCTCCGCGGCGGCTTTGAGCAAGCTGTTCGGCACACCGGAGCTGAGCCCGAAACCGGAGATGGCGATCGACGCGCCATCAGGTAGGTCGGCGACCGCCTCCGCCGGTGATGCCACCACTTTATCCATAGGGTTCGCCATGTTAGTGGCCGCGATACCCGTATGTCCGGGGGCGGCGATACACTCGCCGGCCTATGGAACCGATGTACTCGATGCCGGCCGAGCAAGCGGCCGAAGCACTCATGGCCTCGATGAAGCTGAACGGCATCGACCGTCTGTGGTTCACCTCGGGCACCGAGCTCGCATTCCTGCAGGAAATTCCGATCAAGCACCAGGCGCTCGGTCGACCGACGCCAACGATCATGACGATGACCCACGAAAGCGTGGCGCTCTCGGCGGCCATGGGTGAGACGATGTTGACCGGCAAACCGTCGGCTACGGCGGCGCATGTCGAGTGCGGCATGATCAACGCCGGGGGCTCGATCCACAACGCGGATAGAGGCCACTATCCGGTGCTGATGATGTCGGGCTACCCGCCGTCGGCGGAAAGCGGCAGTGTGCCTGGTGCGCGCGATGCTGGCATCCAGTGGTATCAGCAAGTGCGTGATCAGGGTGAGCTGATACGGCAGTACATGCGCTGGGATCACAAGCTGGCGTCCTACGACAACCCGGGGACCGTCATTTCTCGCGCCGTGCAGGTGATGCTGAGCGAGCCGCAAGGGCCAGCCTACCTGGCGCTCCCGCGTGAGGCAGCGATGCGACCGATCGATGGCGCGACCTTCCCGCTCGTTTCGCAGCTGCCGCCGGCTCGGCCAGCGGTGGCTGATCGGGCGCTACTGCGGCGGGCGGCGCAGTGGCTGCTGGCCGCCGAACGGCCGATCCTGTGTGTCTCACGGGTCGGTCGCGATCCGTCGGCCGTGCCGGCGCTGGTCGAGCTAGCCGAGCTCCTCGGGGCTTCAGTCATGGCTGATGGGTATCGAGTGAATATCCCGTCGGATCATCCGCTGGCGCTGCAGGGCGGCGCCTTCAACGGGCCGCCGTAAGATGCCGACTGCTTCCTGGCGCTGGACATGCTCGTGCCGTGGCCGTTGCACCTGTATCGGCCTGGGCCCAACGTACGGGTGATCACGCTGGCGCTCGACCCGATCCATCGCATGACGCCGATCTATGAGTTTCCCACCGACCTGGCGATCGGTGGCGACGCCGGTCCGTCGATTCCGTTGCTGCTCGAGGAGATCCGCTCGGCGATGACGCCAACGCAGCGGGCGCGCTGTGAGGAGCGGTCGACGCGTCTGCAAACGGCGGGCCGCCAGCGTCGCGCCGACGCTGTGGAGGCCGCCGCGGCGGAACGCACGAAAGGCCACATCACGGCGGGCTGGTTGAGCTACCAGGTCGGCCAGGCGCTCGATCCCGACACGATCATCGTCAACGAGCTAGTCAATACGTCGCTGTTCAACCGCACCAAACCCGGCACGCAGTTCAATGCTGGCGGCTCCAGCCTGGGCTGGGCAGGCCCCGCGGCGATCGGCGCAAAGGTCGCCGCGCCCGATCGGCAAATCGTGTGCTGCTCCGGCGACGGGTCGTGGATGTTCGGCAATCCGCAGGTCGTCACGTGGGCATCGAAGTTTCACAAGGCGCCAGTGCTGTTCATCATCTCGAATAACCGCGGCTACTCGACGGGCACGACGCAGGTCCTGCGCACGTACCCCGAGGGCTATGCGGCCAAAGCGCAAGACGTGACCGGCGGGTGGTTCGACCCGTGTCCGAACTACAGTGGCGAAGCAGCCGCCTCAGGGGCCTACGGCGAGAAAGTGACGGACCCAGCCGAAGTAGGCCCGGCCATCCAGCGCGGTCTGCAAGCGGTCCGCGAAGGCAGCCCAGCGGTGCTCGACATGTGGCTGCCAAAGCACGTCACCGGCGAGCTCTAGTCAAGCAGCGAGACTGCATGCAGCGCCAATCATACGGAGGCATCGAGACATGCAGATCGAGACAATCGAATCGCTCCACGCTGACGCGGGCGGGCGTGCTTTTGATTATCTGAAGATCACGGCCGACAACGGGCTTGTCGGTTGGAGCGAATACAACGAATCTTTTGGCGGGCCTGGCGTGGCGGCCACTATCGAGCAGCTGCTGCCGGTGCTGATCGGCAAAGATCCCAGAGCTTTTGAGGCGCATATCGCTTTGCTGCAGGCGCTGCGGCGGCCGGCGGCTGGGGGCATGGTTCAGCAGGCCATCGGCGCGATTGAGAACGCACTGCTCGACCTCAAGGCGCGGGCTCTGCAGGTGCCCGTCTACGAGCTGTTCGGCGGGCCGTTGCGGGAGCGGCAGCGGGTGTACTGGTCGCATTGCGGCACCTACCGCGTCGGTGCGCGGGCCAGGGCGATGCAGCTCCCCGAGGTTCGCTCGCTCGACGACATCGTCGGTCTTGGCCGTGAAGTGGTCCAGCGCGGCTACT
>DASYKL010000676.1:0-2178 GCA_035995405.1 Chloroflexota bacterium | reverse complement strand
GAATGCGCTTGATGACGCCAGTCTGGTGAACTACGCGGCTGAGCTGGCGCTGGATGTTGGCCGCGTCAGGCGAGAATTGGAACGTCACGATTATGCCGGACACGTCGCGGAAGATCGCACCAGTGCGCTAGCAAGCAGCGTGACCAGCACGCCGACCTTCTATATCGATGGCGCCCGTTACGAGGGCTCTGTGGCGCTCCGCCAGATGATCAGTGCAATTCGAGAGCGACACCCCGATGTGGAAGTGGCCAATACGACGGCAACCGCACCGAGGATTCCTCGCGTCAGATGGCCGCGCCGGTCCAACGCTTGATTTTCACGAGCCCCGACGAGAATGACACATGGCCGCAGCGTAGATGGCCGCGCCGGTGCCGGTGGCAGTGCAAGCCACAGCTGGCGGCGGCTAACCCACCAGCCCTGAAAGCCTCAAGACGAGGACACGGCCAGGACGCGCTGCAGCACGTCTCTCAAGCTGCGTTGGTCGCGCTCGGATAGTGTCGCTACGGCTGGTGGAACCGCATACAAGCGCGCGAAAAGCCGTTTGCGCATGGTTGCACCGGCCGTCGTCAAGGCCAAGCCTTTGATGCGCCGGTCGTTTGGGTCCGGGCGGCGTTCGACCAGGCCGCGTGCTTCGAGGCGATCGACAAGTCCGGTGACGTTTGACGGATCAGATTTGAGCCGCTCGGCCAGCTCGCGCATCGAAATCGGCGGGTCCACCTCGAGCTCATGGAGTGCTCTGGCTTGCGCCGGTGCGAGGTCGAGCTCGGCCACGGCGGCGGCGAAATGGGCGTGGGCGCGCTCGAAGGCGACCTGTAACAGCAGCGCCCAGGCCTGATCGGCCAGCGAGACGGAGCCGGCCAGGCGGGCAGCTTGGCAGCAGTCCATGCTGCACATGATAGTCGATCCCGTAAATAGTGGTACACACAAACTATGGTGCTAAACTACCAACAGCCTTCATCACGATGGCTAGGAGCGTTAGACGTGCCACTCAATACTGAATTACTCCTACCCTTGCTGCCGCTGGATGACCGCGTCATCCTGCCGCACATGACCGTCCCGGTTGCCGTCGACTCCGAAAATGCCCGGGCCGCCATTCTGGCCGCGCGCCAGACCGATGGCCTGGTCGTCCTCGTCCCGCGCATCGACGGCCACTTTGCCCGCCTTGGCACCATTGCCCACATCGACGAGTCCGGCCGACTGCCTGATGGTCGCCAGGCGTCTGTCTTGCGCGGTCAATTCCGTGGGGTGCTCAACAGCGCTGCCGTCGAACGCGAGGGCGCGCTGTGGATGACGGTCGATGCGGCCCCAGACCCTGACCTCGATGCGCTTCCGGCGACCGCCCTGAGCCTGGCCAAGGAATACCGAGCGATTCTCGAGAACCTGCTGGACCTGCGCGGCGCTGCAGCGATCGGGCAGATGCTGCGGGGCATCGAGCATCCTGGCCAGCTGGCCGACATGTCCGGCTACTCGCCTGACCTCAAGCTCCACCAGCACCTCGAAATCCTCGAGGAGCGGGACGTCGTCGCGCGTCTAGAAAAGCTGATTGGCTGGAGTCGCGAGATCCTGGCCGAAGCCTCACTGAAAGACAAAATTCGGGTTGAGGTCAACGAAGGTCTCGAAAAACGCCAGCGCGAGTTCTATCTGCGGCAGCAGTTGGCGGCGATCAAGAAGGAGCTCGGCGATACCGACGGCGATGCGCTGTCAGAGTATCGCCAGAAGGCGAACGATACGCCTTTGCCGGACAACGTGCGGAAAGAAGTCGAGCGCGAGCTGGACCGACTGGAGCGAACCAGCGAACAGAACCCGGAGCAGGGCTGGATCCGCAACTATTTGGACACGATGCTCGAGCTACCGTGGGGCAAGAAATCGGAAGACCGCTTCGATGTGGCCGAGGCACGCCGCATCCTCGACGAGGACCACACCGGTCTCGACGACGTTAAAGAGCGGATTGTCGAATTCCTGGCCATCAAGAAACGGCGCGAGGGTCGCCAGCTCCAGCCGGTCGGTGGCCGCGGCTCAGGCGCCATCATCACCCTCGTTGGCCCACCAGGCGTCGGCAAGACGTCGTTGGGTGAATCGGTGGCGCGCGCCCTGGGGCGGACTTTCGCACGGGTCTCGTTAGGTGGGATCCACGACGAGGCGGAGATCCGCGGTCACCGGCGGACCTATGTCGGCGCG
>DASYKL010000675.1:0-3161 GCA_035995405.1 Chloroflexota bacterium | reverse complement strand
GGCGCGGCGTTCGAGGTCCTCGCCGAGGACGAAGCCGCGATGGATAGCTTGCGTGGGGCAGTCGATCTCGAAGAACGCACGCCTGTGCGGGCCGATCTGTGGCGCCAGATCGCGGAAATTCACCGTCGCCGCGGCACGTACGCGGCTGCCCATGAGGTACTCGGTCGCGCCGAGGCCACGCTCGAAGGCAGCCACGACTCGATCCAGTTGGCTAAAGTGCGCATCGCCCGAGCCATGCTCGCCATCGAACGAGGCGCGGACGCGGAAGCACGCCTGCTCGGCGCAGAAGCGATCACGTTACTTGTGGACCAGCCGGACGTATCGCTTGATCGCGCGACCGCCTATCGCGCCGTAGGAATTGCTGCCGCGAGAGAGGACGATCTACCCGTCGCGCGCGAATCCTTTGGCCGCGCCCTGGAATCGGCCAATGAGGCCAACGACGCGCTGCTGTCAGCCACCATCTCACTCAACCTGGGAACGGTCCTCCATCTGCAAGGGCAGGCCGAGGAAGCCCTCAAGCTCTACCACCAGGCACTCGAATTCCACGAGCGGATCGGCGCCAAGCGCGGCGTCGCTTTGGCCTCCAACAACCTGGGCGACCTGTACTGGCGAAACGGCGACGGCGGCGATTGGGATCAGGCGCTGAGCCATTGGGAGCGCTCACTGCGTCTGTATGAGGAGATTGGTGACCAACGCGGGGTCGCTACGACGTTGCGCAACCTGGGCGAAGCGAACCTGCAGCGGAGCAACCTGTTGGAAGCCGAGCCGCTCCTGCGACGGGCCAGTGCGCTGGCCGACGAGCTCAATGATGATGAGATCGGCAATGCCGTCAAGCGCATGCTGACCCGCCTCTGGGCGGCGACGCAGACGAGCTAGGTAGAACGAGGAAGACCTAGGACGACGTGGCTCGTTGGGCGGCGAGTAGCACCGCACGACGGGTGAAGACGCGCGCCAGGTGGGCTCGGTATTCCGGGCCAGCGTGAATATCGCCTTGGACATCGACGCCATTGGCTACCGGTTCGACCGCGGCTTTGACCGCCTCTTCGTTGGCAGCCTTGCCGACGAGCGCCTGTTCAACAGCCGTTGCGCGATACGCCTTTGGGCCGACGCCAGTCACGGCGATGCGGACAGCGCTGATCGTGCCGCTCGAGAGCGACACAATCGCACACACGCCCGTGAGCGCGTAGTGGCTAGCGGGTTGGTCGAACTTCAGATAGGCGGCGCCAGAGCCAGCTGGTTGGAGGTTGAGGCGAACTTCGCGAATGATCTCGCGTTCCTGCAGCTGCGTCGTCAACATGTCGACGAAAAAGCCGTCGAGGTTGATGTCTCGCTCGCCACTCGGACCAACCGCACGGATGGACCCGCCGAGGGCCAGGACGACGGCGGGCAGGTCGCCAGCTGGGTCCGCGTGAGCGAGTGAGCCAGCGAGGGTGCCTTTCGCTCGGACCTGCGGATCGCCGACCTCATGGGCCGCTTCGGCCAGGACGGGGGCGTTCTGGTGGACGACTTGTGAGAGCTGGATATCGCGATAGGTAGCCAGAGCGCCGATTGCCAGCTGGTTGCCTTCGACGCGAATGTAGTTCAGGCCCGGGATGCGACCGATGTCGACGAGCAGTTTTGGCTGCGCCAAACGCAGCTTCATCAACGGCAACAGACTGTGGCCACCGGCGAGCACCTTGGCGTCAGGATCCTCGAGCAGGCCGACCGCCTCCTGCAGACTGCTCGGAGCCGCATATGCGAATTTGGCAGGGAACATCTGTCAGAGACTCCTAGTGCCCGCCGGCCGCGGCCATGGCCAGGTCAGGCTTCTCGAACGGCTCTTCACCGCGCAACTTGCGGCCAGCGGACAGCGCCGATTTGACGATATTCTGGTAGCCCGTGCAGCGACACAGGTTGCCGTCCAACCCGCGCCGAACTTCTGCTTCCGTCGGGTTGGCGTTGTCGCGCAACAGCTGGTCGATGGCAATGACCATGCCGGGCGTGCAGAAGCCGCACTGCAGACCGTGTTCTTCCCAGAACGCCTGCTGGATTGGGTGGAGCTTCCCGTTGGCGTCGGCGAAACCTTCGATCGTCTTGATGTTGGCGCCCTCGGCCTGAACGGCCAGGATGGTGCACGACTTAACGGCTGTACCGTCCAACAGGATGGTGCAGGCGCCACATTGAGACGTGTCGCAACCGACATGCGTGCCGGTGAGTCCGAGCTGCTCACGAATGAAATACACCAGGAGCTGGCGCGGCTCGACCTCGCGGCTGAACGGCTTCCCATTCACGGTTACCGTCACAGTGTGCAGGCCTGGCTCGCGCGTCTCGGTCTGAGCCATCAACGTTCGCCTCTTCTCAACACTATTTCTCCTAAGCTCCGATGAGCCTACCAGCCTGAAGCGCACGCTTCCAATCAGCGAGCACCTGTCGGTCGTGAGGAAAAGCCAGATCGTCCGGCAACAGATCCAGCGGAAAGCGTCGCACTTCGCTGACCTCGTGCCCGTCTGGGTGCGGCTCGCCTGCTTCGATCTCACCCGCGTACACGATGAGCACCACCGCCTCGCCGTGGTGCGAGTACACACCCACCAGTCCGGTCAGCCGTACCGCAAGACCGAGCTCTTCCAGGACTTCGCGAACCGCCGCCTGTTCGAGAACTTCGCCTCTGTTAACGTAGCCCGCCGGAAAACTCCACAAGCCGCTCCCCGGATCAATGCAACGTCGGCCGAGCAACACGCCCTGCTCATCGCCCAGAATGACCGCGACCGCGACTTTCGGATCCAGATAGTGGACAAAGCCGCAGGCCGGGCACGTTGGCCGATCGCGGTCCTCGTGGTGCCGTGCTTCGAGGGCTGTCGCGCAGCTCAGACAGAAGCCGAGACCGGCGTCAGGCTGGCTCGGCATCCGGATCGAGCTCGAGCAGGCGATCGTAGTCTTCAGGCTTGTCGACGTCGCGAACGAGATCGGGATCGTCGAAATGCACGGCTTCGACCGACTCGGGATGGGCCCGCAAGTACTGCGCGCCGCCGACATCACCTTCTTGAATCATGAGCGCCGGGAATAACGAGCGAGTGATGAACACGGGCACGCCCCGCACCCCGCCCGCTTCCGTCATAGCCGCTGGTCGGCCACTCACCTGCTGTCGTCGGGCCAGTTCTTTGAGGACTTGCGGCGTCAGCAAG
>DASYKL010000674.1:0-2688 GCA_035995405.1 Chloroflexota bacterium | reverse complement strand
CACCTCGCGTGTTCATTCGTGTCGTGGTTTGAGCGTTCGTTCCGAGGCCTGGAACGCCTCAGTTTAGCTCACGGCGGCTGAGTGTGCGAGCTGTGGAGGGAGAGCAGCTGATTTCCCGAAACATACCGTTTGTGGTGAACTGGCTGCGATGCGTGAAGCGAAGGCGTCCAACAGGCGCGGCAGACTGACGCGAGGACGCAAGTACGCGGACCTATGGGCGAGGTGAATGGCGCCAAGCTCCTGGCGCAATCGCTGCGCGTGGCGGGAGCGCGCTCGATCTTTACCTTGTCTGGCAACCAGATCCTGCCTATCTACGATGCCGGCCTGGACGCTGGGCTGCACTTTATCGACACACGCCACGAGTCGCCCGCTGCCAGCATGGCCGACGCGTGGGGACGATTGACCGGTCAACCGGGGGTTTGCCTGGTGACGGGCGGACCGGGCGTGACGAACGTGCTGACCGGTCTGGCGACCGCGTTGTTCGCCGAGTCGCCGCTGCTGTGCCTGGCTGGCGGCACGGATCGACCGGGCATCGGCAAGGGTGGTTTTCAGGAGCTGGACCAGGTCGCCTTGACCAGACCGGTGTGCAAAGCCGCGTGGTCCGTCGCGCGCGCCGAAGATATACCCAACCTCGTCGCTCGCGCCTGGCGAACCGCGGTATCAGGTGTGCCTGGTCCAGTCCATCTGACGCTACCGTACGATGTGCTGCTGGAAAACGCGGACGCGTCACGTGTCATGCAGGCTGCGCTCGCAGGGTTGCAGCCCTGGCGCCATGAAGCCCTGACAACGGACGTCGAGCAGGCCCTTGACAGGCTGGTGGCAGCCGAGCGGCCATTGGTCCTGGCGAATGCTTCGGCGTGGCGCGCCGACAGTGGCAGGCGGCTCCGCCGGCTGCTGGAGCTGACCCGGATCCCCGGTTTGGCCGTTGATTCGCCGCGCGGCCTGGTGGACCCGCTGCTGCAGGGCCTGGCTGCAGCCGTTGCTGAGGCGGACGTGGTGCTCTTGCTCGGTCCGCAGGACTTTACCGTCGCCTACGGCGGCCCGCCCGTACTCGCGGCGGACGTGGACTTGATCCAGGTGCACCCGGAGGCGGGGGAAGTTGCCAGAAACCGCGCTGTTGCCGTCGGACTGGTTGGCGATTTCGGCAGTGTTTTGCAACAGCTGCTGGAGTGCGGCAGCGAGCGCGTCTGGAACCATTCGGCCTGGGCCAGCAATCTGGTTGCTCGGCGCGCTGCGAACCGCGACCAACTGGCGCATCTCGCTGCATCAGAGGACACGCCAATCCACCCATTGCGGGTGATCGCCGAAGTCCGCACTCGGCTCACGTCGGATGACTGCGTGGTCATGGATGGTGGCGAATTCGGCCAGTGGGCGCGCTGGGGCCTGGCCGACAGCCCTGCCACGCTGCTCACGAATGGCAAACTGGGCGGCATCGGCGCCAGTCTGTCTCTGGCGATGGGCGCCGCGCTCGCGAGACCTGGTGGACGCGCCATCGCGTGTATGGGTGATGGGACGTTTGGTTTCCATGGTCTGGAGTTCGATACCGCGGTCCGGCACGGGATCCCTGTCGTGGCCATCATCGGCAACGACGCCGCCTGGGGGACCGAACGCCACCGACAGATCCAGTTGTACGGTCCGGATCGACTGGTTGCCTCCGATCTGCTGCCCCAGCGCTACGATCGCATGGCCGCGGCGCTCGGCGCGCATGGCGAGTACGTCGCACGCCCCGAGGAAATCGGCTCCGCGCTCGACCGCGCGCTGGCGAGTGGCAAGCCCGCCTGCGTCAATGTAGCCATTGCCAGCGCTGCCAGCCCGGCCATCAGGCACTAGCCTTCTTAGCTGCGGGTCACGACCTGCCGTACAGGCGTTCCGAGGCCAGTCGCGCACCCTCTCCCAGTGCTCGCAGTTTCGCCCAGGCTACGGTCGGCGGGATCTCAGCGTTGCCAGCCGTTGACGCGAAGCCGCAGTCGTTGCCAACGATCAGGTTCTCTTTTCCAATCGTTTGCGCCCAGCGCTCAATGCGATCGGCGATCGCGTATGGATGCTCGATCATGACGTTCGAGTGGGTCACCATGCCGGGGATCAGCGTCTTGCCCGCTGGCAGCTTCACCTGCTCGAACAGGCGCCATTCATGCTCGTGGCGCGGGTTGGCCGCTTCGAACGAATAGGCGCCGGCGTTGATCATGAAGAGGATGTCGACCACATCCGCCAACTGCAGATCGCTGACCCGCGGTCCGAAGTTGACGCCGTAACAGGTGTGATACCGGATCCGATCTTGTGGTAAATCGCGCAGGGCGTAATTCAACAGTTCCGCGCGTTGTTGCGCCTGCCGACGGTACTCCTCCAGACTCAGGTCGCGGCGGCTATCCCAACTGCTGACCATCCGCGGATCGTCAATTTGCAGGAGCAGGCCAGCGTCGAGGATCAGCTTGTACTCCTCGCGCATGGCGTCGGCGTACGCGGTCGAGTACTCCTCGTGCGACGGGTAGTGCTCATTCGCGCCGACGTTCGGGATTGGCGAGGCGGAAGGCAGAAACGCCTCGGCCACGTCCAGCCCGGCCAGCGCCGCTTCGAGGTTGGCGATATCCCGCTGCACCTGCTGGTGGCCCACGTAGCGCACCGGACCCACGCATACCCGCGGCGCCATCGCAATGGTGTTCTCAAACGGGCTATGGGCCAGCACATACG
>DASYKL010000673.1:0-3118 GCA_035995405.1 Chloroflexota bacterium | reverse complement strand
GCCGCCTTGCGCGCCTCGTTCGGCCGGCACCTCCGTCGGCCCGACCCGAACCACCGCTGTCCGGCAGCCCGACGGCGCGGCTCGGACTCTGGGCGGCGATGCTTGCCGCCAGCGCTAGCCTCGTCTTCCTGGTGGCGTCGGTGCCGGTCCTCCTGGGCGCCGTCGCACCCCCGTGGGACAACGTGCTCACCCTGGTTCCCTCCCTCTTGCTCGCGCCGGCACTCCTTGCGCTGCTGGTCTGCGTCCACAACACCGCTCCAGGCGACAAGAAGGTCTGGAGCCACCTGGCGGTGGCTCTCGCCGGGGTCTACGTCGCGCTCGTATCCGTGGTCTACGTCGTCGAGCTGGCGGTGGTCGAGCCGCTGATCATGCGCGGTGACGCTGACAGGGCAGGCCTGCTGACTATCGAGCCGGGTGGTGTCCTGAACGCCATCGATGGACTCGGCTACGCGTTCCTGGGCCTGGCGCTGCTGTCCGCCGCGCCGGTGTTCGCGGGCAGAGGGCTCGACCGGTTGATCCGCTGGCTGTTGCTCGCGAATGGTGCCGCTGTCGTGCCAATTCTGCTGACCTACTTCGTCGATCGGGCGTTTCTCGTCATCGCTGGGCCCGTGTGGGGCATCGCGATTCCCACAGTGAGTGTGTTGCTAGCGATCTGGTTTCGCCGCGCGGGGCAGTCGAAGCGTCGGGCGGTGGCGCCATGATCGTCGCACGCACCGGCCATCTTATTGGAGGCCTCCGCTGGGGTGTCTTGAGCTGCCAGAACCGCGAGCCGGCCCCGTCGACCTACGTCCGACGCGCCATCTCGATCGATGCTTCGTCCAGCCAACGAGGTCTCGATGCCACTGCCGCTCTACCGGGGCAGCCGCGAAATGTCTGCTTGTCGTCAGGGCACGACAGGCATGCGCGCAAGCGCCAGGCCGACATTGTCTATCTGGATGTCTTGAATCGGCGGACCGACCGAATGCCGCGTCGCCGTTGGACGAATGGCGTGACGTGACGCGTTGGCTCCTGATCGCCCTGCACGCGGTGCTTGGCGTGGCAGCTGTCGGAGCGGGCCAGGGTTCGTGCGCGATCCGAGTGGCACACCGCTCGGCATGACAACAGAATGGCTCGCCGGTTCACCATTCCCCGACTTCCGCGTGCCTGGTCTCTTCCTTACATTCGTGATCGGCGGCGCGAATCTACTGGCTGCCGTGCTGCTGCGGCGCCGGCATCCAGGCTTGCCACTCGCCTCGTCACGCAGCGCACAAGGCCGGCCCGCGGATAGGTCCGTTTAGGCCCGCTGACTGGACGCTAGCCCAGCGATAGCGCGGATGGACTGTGAATGCTGACCACTGTGGCGTTGAAGCACGCCACGCTGTACCAGGCGGGTGTGCCCGCGTTGTAATCGGCAAACAGGATGAGGGAGCGCGCCAGCTCTGGCACCAGGAAGCCGCGCCAGCCGAGCTCCTCACCTAGCGCCGTCAGCGCACCAAGCACAACCAACACCGTCGCCGTCACGGCAAGCGAAATGGGTACGAGCGTCACACCCGAATTGAGGCCGATGCCGTAACTTCTGCTCAGCGCACTGGGCCAGGTCGGCCGGAGAAAATCGACCGAGGCCAGTCAGCCAGACGCCGCTGTAGCGAGCGCGGTCAGTCCCAGGGGGCAGAACGTAGCCCAATAGCAGGTAGCGGGGCTTGCCCGGTCGCTAACCAAAGCCGCGCAGATTGCGCTGGAAGAGCAGGCGGGTAGCGATCGCGGCCAGGGCGGGGCACCACATCAGGAGTGCGACGTACAGCGCCCATCGCCCCTAACAGGAGCCGCGGCAGCCAGCGGCCTGCTAAACAGCCACCGCGAGCAAAAAGGCATATGGGACGGTCTTGTTGCAGCCATCCCGACAGCATGACGAGGCCGCCGTCGAGCGTCATGAAGTCGCGTCATCCGTTCGCATGCCACCGCGTCCTCAACCGTTACGGCGCGTCGGTAATGGCGCCACGGGTTCGAGATCAAGAGCGAACAGTCCTACCTCCAGGGGTTGGAGGGAACCACCTCGCGGGGTGTGGTGGGTGAGACACTGCGGACGGACACTGTGGGTAACAAAGGAGATGTGCTCATGCAGGTGCAAGAGTCTCGTCCAAAAGTGGAATCCGTAGCGGCGACCGGCAATCAGGTGTTTGAAAAAATCAAGAAGCTAATCCACGAAGGCAATGTCCGGCGCATCACGATCAAGCAGGACGGCGACACGATCGCCGAGTTCCCACTCACCTTTGGCGTGGTCGGCGCCGCACTCGCCCCGCTCCTGGCCGCGATTGGAGCCATTGCTGCGTTGGTGAACGACTGCACGATCGAGATCGAACGCGACGACAACCTACCTCAGCGGGCTGCAACCTGAACCACTGCGTTCCGGCGGCCGGCCAGGTTGGTTTGAAGGAAACAATCCGATGAGCGTTCAAGCAGAGGCACTGGTGCGCTCCACTCCAGTGCCTGCAATCGTTGTAAACCCTCGGCGTGGACCACTGGCCCACGCGATCATGCACGTGCTGGCCCTGGCAGGGCTCACGATGCTGGTCCTGGTCGGCGCGGTTGTCGTGTTGTGGACGGAGCCCTATCCATCCATGCTCACCGGCCTGGTGCTGCTAGCCCTTTCGTTGTTTGGCGCGTGGCGCCTCTCGCGTCGCGTCGCAATGGCGTTGGCCACGCTGCTACTGCTGAGCACCGCCGGCATGGCCATATCGCAATTCCGCGCGTACACGCCGCCGATCACCGATGCCGGCGGCAACGTCCTCGCGGGCAGCATCGCGTCTATGGAGCAGGTGCGCCTGGGCGGCGTGGATCAATGGGTGGTGATCCGCGGCAACAACACGGCTAACCCGGTCCTGCTGTTCCTGTCGGGTGGTCCGGGCGGAAGCGAGCTGCCAATGGTGCGCCACAATTTGGCGCCGCTGGAATCCCATTTCACCATCGTGGTCTGGGAGCAGCGCGGAGCCGGCAAATCCTATGCCGCGGGCCCAGTCGAGAACATCACGGCCGCACAACTGGAGTCCGATGCGCACGAGCTGACACTATTGCTCGAGCAGCGCTTCAACCAGCCCAAGATCTATCTGCTTGGCAGCTCGTGGGGCACGATCCTGGGCAC
>DASYKL010000672.1:0-5273 GCA_035995405.1 Chloroflexota bacterium | reverse complement strand
CGCCCGTTGAGACGTGCGACAGCTTGTCAGCCAGCCCAGCCTGCTCGACCGCCTGGACCGACTCGCCACCGCCAACGATCGTCGTTCCTCGTGACTCAGCCATCGCCTGCGCCACCGCCAGGGTTCCCGCGGCAAAGCGCGGGTCTTCGAACACACCCATCGGCCCATTCCACAACACGGTCCCGGCCTGCCCGATTTCGGCCTTAAAGGCCTCTCGGCTGGCAGGCCCGATGTCCACGATCATGTCCTTCGCCCCAACGGCGTCCACGGCAATGGTCCGCGGCGGGTCAGTGGACGTGAAGTCCGTCGTCACGACGACATCGGTGGGCAACACAATCTTGCCGCCGCGTTCGAGCAGCTCCCGGGCCTTCGGTACCAGATCGGCCTCCAGCAAACTCTTCCCAACCTCACGGCCCTGGGCGCTGAGAAACGTATTGGCCATGCCGCCGCCGATGAGGAGCCGATCGACGCGGTCGATAAGGTTCTCCAGCACCGCCAGCTTGGAAGACACTTTGGCCCCGCCGACGATCGCCACGAACGGCCGCCGTGGTTCTTCCAGCGCGCCGCCGATGAAGCGAATTTCTTTGTCCATCAACAGCCCGGCTACGGCTTCCATGTACGCCGCGACCCCTTCGGTCGAGGCGTGTGCCCGGTGGGCAGTCCCAAAGGCATCGTTGACGAAAATGTCGCCGAGCCCCGCCAGCTGACCCGCAAAGCCTGAATCGTTGGCCTCTTCTTCGGGGTGGAAGCGGACATTTTCCAGGAGCGCAACGTCGCCGGGTCCCAGAGCGCTGACGGCCTCTTCGGCTGGCGGCCCGACGCAGTCGGTCGCAAACCGCACCTCACGGCCGAGGAGCTCCGACACCCGCGCGGCCACTGGCTTCAGCGAGTATTTCTCGTTCGGCTTGCCGTCCGGCCGGCCGAGGTGCGACAGCAGCACCACGCGGGCCCCTTGCTCCCGCAAGAAAACCAGCGTGGGCAGGGCGGCCCGAATCCGCGTGTCATCGGCGACGCGGCCGTCCTGCATCGGCACATTGAAATCGACGCGGACGAGAGCGGTCTTGCCGCTCCAGTCCACATCACGAACGGTACAGAGGCGACCCACCCTATTCTTTGCTGCTGACGGTCGCTGTCGATGACGCGGCCGACGCGCGATCGCGCAAACGCGGATTCTTACCCCAGGTGCCGGGGTCGCCGACGATTTCCTTGAGCATGGCTCCGTTGGCCGACGTCTGGCCGCTCAGGTGGCGGGCGACGAAGGCGGTAATGTCCGAGAGGCGGCAGGCGTAGCCGAACTCGTTGTCGTACCAGCTGACGACCTTCACGAGGTTGCCGACGACCATCGTGTCCAGACCGCTGAAGATCGATGAGCGGGTATCGCCTTTGAAATCGGACGAGACCAGCGGCTCTTCGGTATAGCCGAGGATGCCGACCATGCTGTCTTTCGAGTATTCGCGCATCGCCGCGTTGATCTCGTCTTTGGACGCTTCTCGCTCGAGGACAGCGGTGAAGTCGACGACCGATACGGTTGAGGTCGGGACGCGGAACGACATGCCGCCGAAGCGACCTTGCAGCTCGGGGATGACCAGGCCAACGGCGCGTGCTGCACCCGTCTCAGACGGCACGATATTCAGGGCGGCTGCTCGCGCATCGCGCAGGTCTTTGGCGGCCACGTCGAGCAGACGCTGCGAGTTGGTGTACGAGTGGATGGTCGTGAGCAGACCGCGCTGGATGCCCCAGCGGTC
Organism: Chloroflexota bacterium; assembly: GCA_035995405.1. GTDB lineage: Bacteria > Chloroflexota > UBA6077 > UBA6077 > CF-72 > CF-72. Next base: position 3,528 of record DASYKL010000672.1, on the reverse strand, counting down.
GAACAGCACCTTGGCGACTGGCGCAAGACCGTTGGTCGTGCACGAGGCATTGGAGATGATGGTGTGCTTGGCCGGATCGAAGCGATCTTGATTGACGCCGAGGACGATAGTGATGTCCTCGTTCTTGGCTGGCGCAGAGATGATGACTTTCTGGGCTCCGGCATCGACGTGCGCTCTGGCTTTGGTGGCGTCGGTGAAGAGGCCGGTCGACTCGATGACGATCTGGGCGCCCATCTTCTTCCACGGGATGCTGCCGGGGTCGCGCTCGGCGGTGACCTGAATTTCACGGCCATCGACGACGAACGACGTTTCGCGAGCCTCGACGTCGCCCGGGTAGACGCCGTAGTTGCTGTCGTACTTGAACAGATGAGCATTGGTCGCGGTATCAAACAGATCGTTGATCGCTACCACCTCGACGTCATCGGGATGGCGGTCGAGCAGCGCCTTGAGGACCTGACGGCCGATACGGCCAAAGCCGTTGATGCCTACGCGAACTGCCACTGACGGCTCCCTTCGTTCTTGAACGCGGCGCGACCTGCATAGCGTGCCGCTGGGCCAAGCTGCTCCTCGATGCGCAGCAGCTGGTTGTACTTGTTGATCCGTTCGCCGCGCGCCGGCGCTCCTGTCTTGATTTGCCCGGCATTGGTCCCGACCGCCAGGTCGGCAATGGTCGTGTCTTCGGTCTCGCCTGAGCGGTGCGAGATAACGGCCGCGAAGCCCGCCTCGCGCGCCATCTCGATCGACTCCAATGTCTCGGTGACACTGCCAATCTGATTCACTTTGACCAGGATGGCATTTGCCGAGCGCTCGACGATGCCGCGCTTCAGACGCTCGGTGTTGGTCACGAACAGGTCGTCGCCAACCAGCTGCACGCGGCCGCCCAGTCGCTCGGTCAGCAATCGCCAGCCGTCCCAATCGTCTTCGGCGAGACCGTCTTCGATCGATACGATGGGGTAATTGGTAACAAGCCGCTCGTACAGGTCGATCAGCTCGGCAGCGGTATACGTCACGCCCTCACGTTCCAGGCGGTATGCGCCGCCCTGGAAAAACTCTGTCGCGGCGACGTCCAGCGCGAGAGCGACCTGTTCACCTGGCGTATAGCCGGCCCGCTGGATGGCGCTGATTATCACGTCGAGGGCTGCCGTGTTACTGGGCAAACGTGGCGCGAAGCCGCCTTCGTCGCCGATGCCGGTGCCGAGTTTGCGACTCTTCAACTCGGCATGCAGGGCGTGATAGACCTCGGTTCCCCAGCGCAGACCTACGGCGAAGCTCGGCGCGCCGAGCGGCACGACCATGAATTCCTGAAAGTCGGTGGAGTCTTCGGCGTGCTGCCCGCCATTAAGGATGTTCATCAGCGGGACCGGCAAGGTGTGTCCGCTGATGCCGCCGACGTATTGGTAAACGGGGATCTTTTGCGCGTTGGCCGCCGCTCTGAGAATGGCGAGCGACGTGCCCAAAATGGCATTCGCGCCCAGGTTGCCCTTGTTCGGGGTTCCGTCAAGCTCAAGCAGCTGACGGTCCAGGGCGGCCTGGTCGAACACAGAGCGGCCGCGCAAGGCCGGCGCGATGTGCTGCTGCACGTTGTTGACGGCGGTCAGGACGCCTTTGCCGCGAAAGAGATTCGCGTCGTTATCGCGCAGCTCGTGTGCTTCGTGGGCACCGGTCGAGGCGCCTGAAGGCACTTCAGCGCGACCAAGCGTCCCGTCCTCGAGGCGCACGTCGACCTCAATGGTGGGGTTCCCGCGCGAGTCGAGGATCTGGCGGGCCCTGACGTCGGCAATGACGGACACGGGAGTGGCAGTCTACCAGAGGGTGCCTGACGGGCTTCGGCAGGACTCAGGCGCGGGCGATGCCCGACTTGGCGATAGCGGGGGTTGCCGGGCGCGGTGGCGCCGGCACCACGTCAGTGGCGCGGCGGACGGTCAGCAGCAAGCCGTCGACCTCCATGACCGTGATTGCTTCGCCGGCGTTCAAACGGCCATCTGGCGCGACTGCCTGCCACAGCTCGCCCTGGACGAAAACGAGGCCCGATCTGCCAGGTTCCAAGTCGCGCCTGACGACACCACTCGCGCCGAACAGTCCTTCGCGACCGGTGACGACGCGTCGACGTCGGGAGCGCAGGACCGCGGTGACGATGACCAGGAAGAAGCCAACCAGGACGGCCGTGACGGCGACGATGGCGGCGATCGAAATCTGCAGGAACGGTGCGTCTGGCGCATTGATTAACAGGAGAGAGCCGATCACAAACGAAGTCGCCCCGCCGGCCGCCAGGATGCCGTGCGAAGTGAGAAACGGCTCCAGGCCAAACAGGAGCAGGCCGAAGCCGATCAGGGCGAGCCCGGCGAAGTTCAGCGGGAGTGTGCCGAGGGCGTAGAAGGCCAGGAGCAGGCAGATGCCGCCGATGACGCCAGGGAATACTGCGCCCGGGTTATAGAGCTCGAGCAGCAATCCCAGTGAGCCCATGCTCAGCAAGATGTAGGCGATCGTCGGATTGGTGATCGTCAACAGGAACGATTCGAGCCCGGACATCTCGGCCCGTCGCGCTGTCAGGTTGACGGTGTTCAGCGTCACATCACCCGTCGAGACGTGGACCCGCGCGCCGTTGGCCTGGCGCAGCAAATCGTCGAGATCGGTCGCCACGTAATTGACGACATTAGCTTTGAGGGCTTCGCTGGCCTGTAAGTTCGCGCCCTCGCGGACGGCGCGCTCGGCGAAATCGGGATCGCGGCCGCGCTGCTCAGCCAGCGCCCGAATGCCAGCGACGGCGTCGTTGGTGACCTTGTTCTTCATCTCGGGCGACATCTGGGCTTCGGCGCCGTTGTCACCCATGGCGACGGGCGTCGCCGAGCCAATGTTCGTTGCTGGCGCCATGGCGACCAGGTGCGCCGCATACGAGATGTACACGCCAGCCGAGCCGGCTCGCGCACCGTCAGGTGCGACGTAGACAATGACCGGCACGCGTGACGCGAGAATGCGCAGGTTAATGTCGCGCATCGCGTCCGAGAGGCCGCCCGGTGTGTCCATGGTGAACACGACCGCCGTGGCGTTGGACTTCTCGGCGTCGGTGATGACCCGGTCGACGTAGCCGGCCATGACCGGGTTGATGATGCCTTTGATCTCGCCGACGACGACTTCGGATCGCTCGGCCTGAGCCAGGGCGCTGCTGGCGACGAACGCGGCGGCCGCCAGATTCAGCAGCAGCAGTGTCAGCAGGGCGCGCATCGTTCTGTCCCTAAGCGGTTGAAACGGGGGCCAGCTCGCGGGCAATGGCTTCGACTTCCGGGCGCAACCGGGCGAGGGCTGCTTCGTCAGCGGGATTTTCGGCGATCGCGCTCACGATCTGGGCGACACGCTGCATGTGTTGTGCGGTCGCGCCGCGGGTCGTCACGGCTGGAGTGCCGAAGCGGACGCCGCTGGTCACGGCTGGCTTGCGCGTCTCGCCTGGGACCGTCGACATGCTGGTGATGATGCCGGCGACTTCGAGCGCCTTCGCCAAGGCTTTGCCGGAGTACTCCCGGTCCAGGAGCT
>DASYKL010000671.1:0-15733 GCA_035995405.1 Chloroflexota bacterium | reverse complement strand
CGTTGCATCGACTGCGGCAGCTCGAGGTCACGCACTTCAACGCTGGTGACTTTGACGCCCCAGGCCGAGGTCTGCGTGTCGATGACCATCTGCAGCGACTGGTTGATCTTGTCGCGCTCGCTCAAGAGATGATCGAGGTCGGACTGGCCGAGGATGCTTCTGAGCGTGGTTTGGGCGATCAGCGACGTGGCACGAATGAAGTCGAGCGCTTTGACGACGGCGTCTTCGGGGTTGACGACGCGGAAATAGACGACGGCGTTGACCTTGACCGTCACGTTGTCGCGGGTAATGGCTTCCTGGGCCGGCACCTCGAGGGTGACGATGCGAAGGTCGACCTTTTTCATCGCTTCGGCGCCGGGGATGATGAAGAACAGGCCAGGCCCCCGTGCACCGACGAGTCGACCGAGGCGGAAGATGACGCCGCGCTCATACTCCTGGACGATCTTGATCGAAGACGTCGCCAGCATGAACAGCAGCACTAAGACGATGACCAGGCCAATAAGCTCGGGCATGAGCAGCTCCGTTCGACGCGTTACGCGTGCCCGGCGAGGGTAGCGCTTTGGTCTTAGTAGCGGTACTTGAGGCGATACAGCAGGACGCTCTGGACGATCCCTAACGCAGAGAGGTTCGTCAAGAGCGACGTTCGGCCGTAGCTGATGAAGGGCAGAGGAATGCCCGTCACGGGTAGCAGCGTCAGGTTGGCCCCGAGATTGGCTACCGCGGCGAACAGGATCATTGCCGCCACGCCGAAGGTCAGCAGCCGACCAAAATCATCGCGGGCCATATCTGCCGCACGCGTCAAGCGGAACAGCAGCATGACGAACAGCGAAAACAGGACCGCCGCGCCGATGAAGCCCAGCTCTTCGGCGGCGGCTGAAAAGATAAAATCAGACTGGGTAATCCGCAAAAAGCCGAGTTGGCTTTGTGTTCCCTCGAGGTAGCCGCGGCCAAACAAGCCGCCCGAGCCGATCGAGATGCGGGCTTGCAGCACGTTGTAGCCCTGGTCGAACGCGGCGTGCTCCAGGTCGACCAGCGTGCCAATGAACGTGGTCAATCGCTCGCGCATGTAGTCCCTCATCGCCAGCCAGACCAACGGCGTGGCCAGCAGCGCCCCGCCACCCAGCAGCAAGGCATGCCGCCAGCGAATCCCGGCGATCAGGATCATGGTCAACCAGATCATGATGAACGTGACCGACGTGCCAAGGTCTGGCTCGACGAACACGAGCAGTGCGGGCACCATGACCATCCCCAGTGAGACCATCAAGCGCTTGAAGCTCAGCGGACCCTCGCCTTTCTCGCCCAGCACGCGCGCCAGCGCGATGAGGACCGCCAGCTTGGCCACCTCCGACGTCTGCAGGTCGAAGAAGCCGAAATAAATCCACCGCTTCGAGCCGTAATCATCATCCGCGCCACCGCGGCCGATGAGCAGCACCAGCACGAGCAAGGCCACCGCTAGCGCGAAGAGGTGGTAGGCGTAGACGCGATAAAAGCGATAGTCGATCAGGCTCACGCCGATGAGCAGGACAAGACCAACCGTGGCCGAGACGCCCTGGCGCAAGGCATAGCTGCTCGGCGGGAGCAGCCCGGCACATGGTGAGCCGCAGGTCGCGCTGTGGATCATCGCCACGCCCGCCATGATCAAGCCAAGAACGCAGGCGACGATGACGAGGTCGAATTGTTGCCAACGGCTCTCGCGCATGAGGGTGGGTCAGTCTACCGGCAGGAGCTCACGGGCGCGCTCGGCGTCCGCGGTTGAGACGACGACGCCGAAGTCCTCGAGGGCTGGTGCGTAGACCGAGCCGCCTGTGTTCAGCGGCACGATGCGACAGGCGATGCCGTTCGAGCGGAGCAGCTCGGCCCACATCTCGGCCATCAGCCGGTTCGGCGCCTGGATGACGGCCACGTTGCCGCGCGGGTCGGAGGTCAAAGTCGTAGCTGCGTCCAGCCGGCCATGGCCCGCAGCAGGCGACGGCACAGGACGAACGTTGGTGCGAGCAGCGCGGCATTGAGCAGGGCGGCGGGCACCGCCGCGGCGTACGTCTCGAAGATCGGTGGCAGTGCGGTTCCCAGGGCTTGCAGCAGCAGGAAATAGACAGTGTGGTAGAGCAGCGTCGCGGCAGCTGCCGTGCCGAGAAAATAGGGCAGGTTGCCGCGGTAGACGTTGACCTCCGGCAGACCCGTGAAGTACCCCAGCAGGCCCAACAGGGCGCTGTTCAGGCCGAATGGCGTGTAGCTGACCGAGTCGAGCAACACGCCACCGAGAAAGCCGACAAACGCACCTTCGCCGGAGCCGCGCAGCATGGACCAGGCGAGCACAACGACAAGAACGAAATCGGGTCGCCCGCGGACCAGCGGCAAACTCGGCCCCGCGACGGACTGGATCAAGGCGGCCAGCGCCAGGAGGCCGCCAGCGATCACGAACCTCACGATGTTGTCTTCACCGTTGGCTCCGCTCCGTTGTCGCCGGCCTCGGCCGTTTGGCAACAGACGCGCTCACGCGAAACGCGGAACGCTGAGGGCGGAACGCATCACTTGCCGGTGTCCGCCAGGACGTAGAGGCGTTCGAGCTTGTCCATCTCGACCGCTGGCTCGACGACCGCGGCCTGGAACGGGTCGGCGTCTTTGCGCTCGACGCGCGCTACTTTGCCGATCACCAGGCCTTCGGGATACATCTCGCCTAAGCCGGACGTCAACACCACGTCTGCCTGCTGAACCACGTCGGTCTGCGGGATGTAGGCAATGACCATCAGGTTGCCCTGCGACTGACCGCGTAACAACCCGGTGGTCCGTGACTCGGTCTGCAAGCGTACGCTGACCGAGCTGTTCAGGTCGTTGATCAGGCGTACTTTGGATGAGGTCGGATTGACACGCTCGACGTGGCCGACCAGTCCTTTATGGGTGATCACGACGGCATCCTGCTTGACGCCGTCGTTGGCGCCTTTGTCGATCGTGATCGCCTGGACGTAGGGCGTGTCGTCCCGAGCGATGACCTGAACGGCGATCAGCTGGCCCGGGCCGGTGCGCTCTGTCATCCCCAGCAAATTGCGCAGGTCGCGGTTTTCGACCTCCAGCTCGTGCATCTGGACGAGCTGCGACTGCAGCTGATCGAGCTGATCTTTGTAATCCGCGTTCTGGTTCGCCAGGTCACGCACACGCTGGATCGTCGAGACGAAGTTCGCCGCCTCGTCAACAGTTCCAGAGACGCCCATCTGGATCGGCGCCAGAATAAAAGAGCCGACCTTTTCAAGACCCCGCCAGGGGCCTGGAATAAGGAACACCACTGCCAGCATGACAACCACCAGGGTGCTCACCCAACGTGGAAGTCGCCGACGCGGAGGATCGCTCATCATCTCCGATACAACGGGCGCCCCGAGTGCTGGTCTACGAGAACCTTACGCAGAACCTCGAGTTCGTTCAAGACCTTCCCCGTCCCGCGGACGACACAGCCCAATGGATCTTCGGCCAGATGCACTTGCATTTTCGTGCGACGCGACAACAGATCGGCCAGACCTGGCAGCAACGAACCACCGCCGGCCAACGTGATGCCGCGGGCCATCATATCCGCGACAAGCTCTGGCGGTGTCTCCTCAATCGTGTCGGTCACCGCATCGACGATGGCATTCACCGAGATTGCGATGGCTTCCCGAATCTCATCGCCGCCAACTTCGAGCTCGGCTGGCAAACCAGTGACCAGGTCACGGCCGCGCACGACGACGCGCTGGTCCGGGCTGCGCCCGTTCAGGCCGTAGTAAGCGTTGCCAGCCGCGATCTTGACCTCTTCGGCCATGCGATCACCAATGAGCAAGTTATGTCGCTGGCGCATGTACTGGGCGATGTTCATGTCCATCTCGTCGCCGGCAATGCGAATCGACCGCGCGACGACGATACCGCCCAACGAGATGACCGCGACTTCGGTCGTGCCGCCGCCGATGTCGACGATCATGCAGCCCGCCGGCTCGGTAATCGGTAAGCCTGCCCCGATCGCGGCCGCCATCGGCTCCTCGATCAGATGCGCCTCACGCGCCCCCGCCTCAATCGCCGCGTCATGCACCGCGCGGCGTTCTACTTCGGTCACGCCAGATGGGATGCCGATAACGACACGCGGCTTGGGCACGATCGTGAAGCGCTCGTGTACCTTGCGAATGAAATAGTGGAGCATCAGCTCCGTGACGTCGAAATCGCTGATGACGCCATCCTTGAGAGGCCGCACGGCGACGATGTTCGCGGGCGTCCGTCCGACCATTCGCTTGGCGTCTGCGCCAACCGCGAGCGGTCGCTTGGTTTTGGCGTCGATCGCGACGACGGAAGGCTCGTTGATAACGATGCCCTTACCACGCACCAAGACCAGCGTATTGGCTGTGCCGAGATCGATGCCAATGTCACGGGAAAACATTCCCATGACGCTGTTGAAAGGATTACCCAACGCCATGATGCTTAGTGAGGCTCGAACAACGTCCGAATCGCGAGGGCAGGCGTACGGGCTGACAAGTGGCGCGATTATAACCGTGGGTTTCCGGAGAGGGAAATCGTGCGGCTAGTCTTCTTCGGTAGTCCTGCGTTTGCACTGCCTACTCTCGAGGCAGTCCTTGGCGCAGGCCATCACATTGGCCTTGTCGTGACCCAGCCCGACCGACCGGCGGGTCGAGGCCAGAAGCCTACACGATCTGCGGTCGCGGCGTACGCTCACCAACACTCGTTGCCGATATGGCAGACGTCATCACTGCGCGGCCAGGAGGCGCAAGACCGCCTGACGGCGGTTGGTGCCGAAGCGATGGTGCTGGCCGCATTCGCCGCGCTCGTACCGTCAAACGTACTTGGTTTGGCGCCGCGCGGCATCCTGAATGTGCACCCATCGCTGCTACCGCGGTGGCGTGGCGCGGCGCCGATTCAGGCCGCTTTACGAGCGGGCGAACCTGAGACAGGCGTATCCATTATTCAGCTGGTCAAGGCACTCGACGCAGGACCGATTTTTCTCCAGGAACGCCTGCCGATTGGGACGGATGACGATTACCTGTCCTTGGAGCCACGGCTGGCGGCACTTGGCGCTCGACTCCTGGTGCGCACGTTGGCCGAGCAGCCACAACCTGTGCCGCAAGACGAAGCGGGCGTGACGCTGGCCCCAAGAATCGCACGCGATGACGCACGAATCGACTGGTCATCTGCAGCACACGCGATACGCAATCAGGTTCGCGCGTATCGCGCGTGGCCCCAGGCGTTCACGACTTGGGACGGCCGGCAGCTCAAAGTTCTTCGCGCGGGCGCCCTTCCTCACGAGGCGGGTGCCGCCCCCGGGCAGGTCTCCGTCATCGATGGCGTGCCTGTGGTCGCTACGGGCGCTGGGCGATTACGGCTTGACGAAGTCCAGCTCGAAGGGAAGCGTGCCCTCTCCGGCGCAGCATTCTTACGCGGTTACGCAGCCTTCGAGGGCGCAAACCTGGCATAGTTTCGGCCGATCATCATGGTGGACGCGCAACGCTCCCTGGCCGGCCTCTTCCCCGATGAGCTCGAACAGCTTGTCGTGTCCTGGGGCGAACCTGCCTATCGCGGCCGCCAGATCTTCCGCAACGTCCACCGCCGTGGCGTCCTCGATCCCCGTCAGATGACCGATCTGCCTGCCGCCTTACGCGAACGACTGACACTGGTGCGGTCTGAAGAGGTCAGACGGCTGCGCTCGGTCGACGGTCTCACCAGCAAGCTCTTGTTGAAGCTGCACGACGGCCAGGAGATCGAAGCGGTCGAAATGCGGACCGCACCTGACGAGGAGAAGGGTCGCAAGACCATCTGCGTCTCGACCCAGGCTGGCTGCGCGATGGGTTGCGTATTCTGCGTCACGGGGCAATTCGGCTTTGCGCGCAACCTCGAGGCGGGCGAGGTCGTCGAGCAGGTTTTACGCTTCGCCGACCCGCTGCGACCCGTGACGAACGTGGTGTTCATGGGCATGGGTGAGCCACTCGCCAACTACGAGGAAACCGTCCGCGCTATCCACCTGCTGATCCATCCAGAAGGCCTCAAACTCGGCGCGCGGCGCATCACCGTGTCGACCTCCGGGCTGGTTCCCGCAATGCGCAGACTGGCCGACGAGGGCGTGCAGATCGGCCTGGCCGTGTCGCTCCACGCGCCCAACGACGAGCTGCGGTCGAGCCTGATGCCCGTCAACCGGCGCTGGCCCATTCGGGCGGTGCTCGACGCAACTGAGTATTACATCAACCGCACAGGACGGCGGGTGAGCTTTGAGTACACGCTCATGGCCGGCGTGAACGATTCAGACGCGCTGGCCGACGATCTGGCTGACTTGCTCCGTGGGCGGTTGTGCCATGTCAACCTTATTCCCCTGAACGCCAATGAAGACCAGACGCTGCACGCCTCAACTGCGCAGCGAGCGTTGTCTTTCGAAGGTCGCCTGCGCGACGCGGGTGTCGCCGCCACGATTCGCGTCAACCGCGGACGTGACATCCTGGCCGCCTGCGGCCAACTGCGTCTGGCCGAAAAGACGCGTCGCGATCGTCGCGATCCTCAGCTGATCGCACTCGGGGTATGACCGGCTCCGCCAGACGAATCAAAATCGCGCCGTCGATCCTGAATGCCGACTTCGGCCATCTCTCCGATGCGATTCAGCAGGCTGAGGCTGGCGGCGCCGATTGGATCCACGTCGACGTCATGGACGGTCTGTTCGTGCCCAATCTGACGCTGGGGCCGATGATCGTCGAAGCGATCCGTCGAGCAACACGGCTGCCACTCGACATCCATCTGATGATCGACGATCCGCGGCGCTATATCGGGCGCTTTCGAGACGCCGGTGCCGACTGGCTGACCATTCATCTCGAAGCCGATCGCCATCCCCACCGGACCTTGTCGGAGATCCGCGCACTCGGCGGGAAGGCTGGTCTGGCGCTGAATCCGGGGACGCCAGTCGCACTTGCCATGGACCTGGTCGAGCAGCTCGATCTGCTGCTGATCATGTCCGTCAATCCAGGCTTCGGCGGACAAGGTTTTATCGAACCAGCGCTCCGCAAATTGAGCCAGGCGCGTGCACTGCTGGCGCAGCGCAACCCGGCCTGTGAAATCGAAGTCGATGGCGGGGTGAAGCTGGCGAACGCGGCCGGCGTGGCCGCGGCAGGGGCCACGGTCGTCGTGGCTGGTTCGTTCATCTACCTCGAGGGCGACAGCCCGGGGACAAACATAAGCGCCCTGCGGCGGGCGCTCGACTCAGTCTGACGGGTTGGAAAACGAGCTACGACGCGGCGGCTGAAGCCTTGCGTATGGTGCGGATACAGCGCGTGCAGGCGTTGATTCGTCGCGCGACGCCGTTTACCAACACCGAGGTCTTCTGAACGTTGGGCAGCCAACGTCGATTGGTCTTTCGATTGGAGTGGGAGACGTTGTGGCCGAACACCACACCCTTGCCACAAAGCACACAGCGGCTTGACACAGTTGGGGGTAGGCTAGCATAGGCCGTCAACGCATGACCACGCCTCTGGCGCGACGCGACTTCGATCGAGCGCGCGCAACGGGTGCCGACCTGCGTCTCGCGCTGCAATCTGCATCGACCTGGCTGACGGCAAACGCCGAGCGGGTGAACGCGCTGAACGTGTTTCCGGTGCCCGACGGTGATACCGGTACGAACATGTCGCTGACGCTGCAAGTAGCCGTCGAGAGCCTGGCCAAGCTTGGTGAGTCGCCAGCCGTCAGTCAGGTCGCGCGGACGGCCTACGAAGCAGCAATGCTCGGTGCGCGAGGCAATTCAGGCGTCATCCTGTCGCAATTGCTGAGCGGCTTTTCCCGCGCGTTGGCGAACGAGTCGGAGCTGACGCCATCAGCATTGGCGAGAGCGCTGACGCAAGGCGCCGAGGTGGCCTATGGCGCCGTGAGCCGACCGGTAGAGGGCACGATTCTGACCGTCGCCCGCGAGGCAGGCAGCGCGGCGACCGCGGCAGCGGCGGCCGGCCGCGACTTGCCTGGGCTGCTCGAGCAGACACTCAGTGCCGCCAATGACGCGGTTGCCGAGACGCCGAATCAACTCGAGGTGCTGCGTAAGGCAGGAGTTGTCGATTCGGGCGGTGAAGGCTATCGCGTGATCCTGGAAGGCGCCTGGATGTGGTCTACGGGTCGCTCCATGGAGCAGGCGGCGTCGGCACAATCGCAGCAGTACAGCCAGGCATTGCTGCACGACGTCGACACTGACGAAACGGCGTTCGGCTTCTGCACCGAGTTCTTGCTGCGCGATACCGACGTCACGGTCGACGAGGTGAAGTCGCACATGGAGTCGCTCGGTGACTCGGTGCTCGCGGTCGGGGATCCCGATCTGCTGCGGGTGCACGTCCATACCGAGCGGCCGGGGCAAGCGCTCGAGTTTGCCGTCGATCATGGCACCCTGGTCAAAGTCAAAGTCGAGAACATGCAGCTGCAGCACGAGGCGTTCGCCGCCCAGAACGCCGCTACCCAGGCAGGCGGGGGCGACGGCGATCAACATGCTGCATCCTCGATCGGCGTCATCGCCGTTGCGGCTGGCGATGGCCTCTTAAAAGTATTCCGCAGCCTCGGTGCACGGGTCGTGCAAGGTGGTCAGACGATGAACCCGAGCGTCCAGGAGATTCTGGCGGCTGTTAACAGCTCGGGCTACAAGGAGCTGATCATCCTGCCCAACAACAGCAACATCATCCTGACCGCGCAGCACGTCCAGGAGCTAACGCCTCACATGGTTACGGTGGTGCCCACGGAAACAGCACCACAGGGGATTGGCGCCCTGTTAGCGTTCAACTTCCAAGCGGACATGCAGACCAACGTCTCTGCGATGGCGCGCGCCGCCCACGCCGTGCACACCGTGGAAGTTACCCGCGCAGTCCGCGACGCCGAGGTCGACGACATCAAGGTCATGGCTGGCGACATGCTCGGTATCTATGACGGCCGCGTGGTTGCGACCAGCTCGAACGCCGCGGAGGCGCTGTTGCACGCATTCGCCCAGGCGCCGGCCGAGGCGTTGGAAATCGCAACCATCTACTTCGGTGCCGATGCCACAGAAGCAGATGCGCAAGCCGTGGCCGGCCAACTGCGCCAGGCACACCCGGCCGTCGAGATCCAGGTAGTAGAAGGCGGTCAGCCGCACTACCCGTTCGTGGTGTCACTGGAATGAGCACTGCCGTCGGCGTTGCCACCGACAGCACGGCTGACCTGCGGCCGGAAGTCCAGGAGCGGTACGGCCTGGCCATGGTGCCGCTGATCGTCAATTGGGACGGCCAGACCTTTCGCGACAAGCTCGACCTGACCACGCGCGACTTTTACACGCGCTTGCGTGCCAGCAAGACGCTGCCGAAGACTGGCGCGCCAAGCCTCGCGGCGTTTGAGACGGCCTTCCGCGAGCAGCTCAAAGGACACGCTGCGGTGGTCAGCGTAAACCTCGCATCAAAGTTGAGCGGCACGTACGAGGTCGCCCGCAAAGCTGCCGAATCAGTCGATCCGCAGCGCATCTCGGTCATCGATTCGGGGTCGGTGTCGGTGTGTTTGGGGTGGCTCGCCGAAATGGCCGCTACGTTGGCGAATGACGGTCTGGAACCAGCGGAGATTGTCAGTCGCCTGGAGGAGGCGAAGGGACGGCTACGCATTTTCGCCCTGGTCGAAACGCTGGACTTCCTACAGCGGGGAGGCCGCATCGGCCGTGCGGCGGCGTTGGCTGGGACGCTGCTGAGCGTCAAGCCGATTTTGAGCATTCGAGACGGTGAAGTGGCGCCGGTCGAACGGGTGCGGACAATGAACGGCGCGCTGCGGCGGCTGGTTGAGCTGGTGGTGGCGAGCGGGCCGGTCGAGCGCCTGGGTGTGGTGGATGCAGACTCGGCACGGAACGCCGACGATGTCGACCAGCAGCTGCGGGCGCATTATCCCGACATGACGATCGATCGCGGCGAGCTGGGTCCAGTCGTCGGCACCCACGGCGGCCCAGGCGTGGTCGGCGTGGGGCTCCTCCTTGCCCGCTGAGCTCATCCAACGGGCCACGCGCATCTTTCGCGCCGAAGCCCAGGATGGGTTTCGGGATCGCATCGTCCTCGGTGGGCTCGCAGCGTTCATTCATAACCTGGTCGAGGCGGCCGACACGCCTGAGGTCGGCCGCGCCGCGGACCTTCTGCGCGACTATGCGTCGCTGGCTGCAGCGGACCGCGAAGCACGCCTCCGCGAAGCGTTGAGCGTCCTGGGCGCGTCAGCGTCACCAGCGCCCGCGACGATGCCGAAACCGGATAGCCCCTCGGCTTCTGCGCCTCGGCCGGCTGACAACCGCTCGGCTCCGGCGCCACGCCCGAGGCCCGCGGCAGCTCCGCCCGCGGCTGGGGTGACGCTGGCAACACCAGTCGAGAGCCTCAAAGGCATCGGACCTGTCCGTGCTCGGCTCTACGCGCGCCTCGGCATCCGCACCATCGAAGACCTCCTCTTCCATTTCCCCACCCGCCACCAGCCGAGCCCGCCCCTCGCGCCGATCAACAGCCTGTTTTTCCAGGCCGAAGGCGCCGTCCTCGGCACGCTCGAACGCCTGGAAGTCGAGTCTCTGCCGCGCGGGCTGAAGCGCCTGAAGGCCACCGTCAGAGACGACACCGGCGTGGTCTACGCCGTCTGGCTGCGCCACGGCGTCGCCCGTCTGGGCGTCCAAACCGGCGAGTCAATCATCATCAGCGGCCAACTCAAACAACAGGGCCGCCAGCTGACTTTCGACAACCCTGCTTACGAGCGCGGCGACGGAGCGCGGATCCACACCCAGGGCCTGGTGCCGATTCACCCGCTCACAGCCGGTCTCACGGACCGCGAGCTGCGCACTCGTATCCACTGGGCCGTCACCCACTTCGCGACCCGCGTCCAGGAGCCGCTGCCTGAATCGATCCGCATCCAGCACGACTTACCGCCGATCGATGTCGCCCTCCGCCAGATGCAGTTTCCGGCGACCCCAGAGCAGTACGTCGCCGCCCGAAGACGATTCGCCCTCGAAGAGCTGCTGACCATTCAGTTGCTCGTGCTCCAGCGTCGTATGACCTGGCAGCACGATCCGGCGCAGGCGCTGCCGATCAATCAGGCGGCCCTTGAGGCGCTGGCCAGCGGGCTGCCCTTCGAGCTCACGGGCGCCCAGCGTCGGGTGACGGACGAGATCGTGCGCGATACGGCGCTGCCAAAACCCATGACCCGACTGGTTCAGGGCGAGGTGGGCTCCGGCAAAACGGCGGTGGCGGCCATGGCCCTGATCAATGCGGTCGCAAACGGCGCTCAGGGCGCGCTGATGGCGCCGACGGAGATCCTGGCCGAGCAGCACTACGCCACGCTGTCGCGCTTGTTCGAGGCAGCAGGACCGCGTTTGCAAGCTGTCCTGGGTCGCCAACCCGAGCTCCGCTTGCTGACGGGCAGTGTCAAGACGCGTGAACGGTCGCGCATCTACGCTGAAGCGGCGACAGGCACGGCCGACATCCTGGTCGGGACTCAAGCGTTGATCCAGGACAAGCTCGAGTTCGCGAAGCTGGGATTGGTGATCGTCGATGAGCAGCATCGCTTTGGGGTCCGCCAACGCGTGACGCTGCGCCGCAGAGCCACCGAGCAAGGCGACAGCCTGGTGCCGCACCTGCTGGTGATGACCGCCACGCCGATACCGCGGACGCTCGCGCTGAGTATCTACGGCGATCTGGACCTGTCAGCCATTGACGAGATGCCGCCTGGCCGCAAGTTTCCAAAGACCGTCCTGCTCGGTGCCGACGAGCGCGAGCAAGCCTACGAGCGCGTCCGACGCGCAGCCGCTGCAGGCGAGCAGGCGTTCATCATCTGTCCGCTCGTCGAGGAATCCGAGGTGCTGGAAGCGAAGTCAGCAACAGAGGAATACCAGCGCCTGCAAGAGGATGAGCTGCAGTCACTCAAGCTTGGCCTGCTGCATGGTCGGATGAAACCGGCCCAGAAGGACACGATCATGCGCGCGTTTCGAGACGGCGAATTCGATGTGCTGGTCACGACGGCTGTCGTCGAGGTAGGAGTGGACGTGCCGAACGCCACGGTCATGTTGATCGAGGGCGCGGAGCGCTTCGGTTTGGCCCAGCTGCACCAGTTCCGCGGCCGCATTGGCCGCCGAGGGCAAGCATCTGTTTGTATCTTGCTGACCGACTTGCCCGATCCCGAATCGAACGACCGGCTGAAGGTCGTTCGCGACAACACCAACGGCCTGGCGCTGGCCGAACACGATCTGCGTTTGCGCGGCCCAGGCGATTACTTTGGTGTGCGGCAGAGCGGCTTGCCCGAGCTCAAAGTGGCTCGCCTCGACGATGCGCCGTTAGTCGAAGCAGCACGTTCGGCAGCTACAGCCATCTTGAGCCGCGACCCGGAGCTTGAGCTGGCACAGCACGCCGCCCTGCGAGCCCACCTGCAGGCCTTTGTCGACCACGCGGGCGATCCGAGTTGAACCGATGCGAGTGATCTCCGGCACGGCTCGCGGTCGCCAGTTGCGGGCCGCCGCCGAGACCCGTCCGACGGCCGACCTGATCAAGGGCGCCATCTTCTCCATGCTGGAGGCCCTGGCTTACAAGCGCGGCTTCGAGCCAGATGAAGAAGGCAATCTGGCCGCGGCGCTGGCCTGGCCGCGTGTCCTCGACCTGTTTGCTGGCTCTGGTGGACTGGGCATCGAGGCGCTCAGTCGCGGCGCGACGTCGGCCGAGTTCGTCGACCACCAGCGCGAAGCCGTGCGCGTGTTGCAGAGCAATCTGCGGCAGACCGACCTCGGCGAGCGGGCCCGCGTTCACCAATCGTCAGTCGAAGGGGCGCTGCGCCGCGTCGCTGGACCGATCGACCTGGTGTTTCTCGATCCGCCGTACGCCGACGCGGACGAGCTGCGCCATGCGTTGAAGCTGCTGGGCGCGAGTGCGCTGCTGACGCCGAGCAGCGTTGTCGTCCTCGAGCAGGAGTCCAAGAGCGAGCCGCCCGATGCGATCGGCGAGCTGCCGCTCGCCAACACGCGTCGTCATGGTCACACGCGCATCAGCCTGTACGCGCAGGAAACAGACGAGCCGGTACACCAAACAGATGAGTCGAACCCGTCTTGACATGCCTCGCCTGACCGTGTCGCGATTTACGTTATCGTGAACCTGTGGACATCCTGTATCTGCTCGACCAGCTCGAGGAAGTGCTCGGCGGGGGCTCTCGCGTACCGCTGACATCGCGCACGCTCGTCGATGAGCAGGAAATCCTCGACATTCTCGACCAGATTCGGGTGTCGATTCCGGACGAGCTCAAAGCCGCCCGTCGATTGACCCAGGAGCGCGACCAGGTCATCGCCGATGCGCGCGCCGAAGCGGAGCGGATCGTTCGCGATGCGGAGGTCCACGCCGCCGAGCGCGTCACCGAGCACAGCCTGGTCCGCGCAGCCGAAGTCCGCGCTTCCGACCTTGAAGATCGGGCCTTGCGGCAGGCCGAGCACACTCGCCGCGAGGCTGACGCGTATGCGTACCGCGTCCTTCAAAAACTGCGCGATCAGATCGGCCAGGTGGCGCAGACGGTCGACCGCGGGATGTCTGAGCTGGAAACGCGTCACACCCGCGAAGAGCTGGCCGACCGCGTCTGACGGGGAGCTGAGCTCGGTTTCGGGTGTTTTGCCGCCTCCTGTGGCGCGAGCCTATACTTGAAGTTCTGTGCCGCTCCGCCGGGCGGTCTTTTTTTGTGTGTGCGCCCCATGGTGTCCGTCAACGTCTCTCAACTCTTGCTGTCCAGCCTGGGCACGGTCCGCGACTTCGACTTCGCCGAACCGCTGCCGGATGCCGCTGACGAGCTCCACCTGCGTGGACCAATCCACGGCCACGCGCGGCTGACGCGGACCCACGATGGCGTCCTGGTCCACACCGAATACGACGTCCCAGTCACCCTGGAGTGCGCCCGCTGCCTCGAGGAAACGCAAAATCACATCTCCGGTACCCTCGACGAAGAGTTTTTCCCCACGATCGATCTGCGAACTGGAACGCCAGCCGACGTACCGCCTCTGGAAGCAGACGACCAGCTGCTGATCGACGAGCACCACGAAATCGACCTCGATGAAGTCCTGCGCCAGAATATCCTGACCAACCTGCCACTTCGGCCGCTGTGCAGCGCCGAGTGCCCAGGCCTGTGCCCGAGCTGCGGCCAGCGCCTCGATACGACCCATCGGCAGCACCCCGAGATCGAAGAACAACTCGAACCTGAAGCACCTGTCGATGCGGCGAGCCCGTTTGCTCGCCTGGCGGTGCTCCTCAAAAACGACCAGGAAGGGTAAGAAACAACAGCCATGGTTGCGCTACCAAAGAAGAAGATCAGCTCGGCACGCCGCGGTCAACGGCGCAGCCACGACCGCATCGTGCCGCCCCAGTTGATGAACTGCCCGCAGTGCAAACAACGCAAGCCGACGCACATCGTCTGCCCAAACTGTGGCACGTACAACGGCATGGACATCCTGCACCTGGACGCGAAGGCCAAGCAGAAACCTGAGTAGGAGCGGCTCCTTGGTGGCGAGCCGATTCGAAGGGAAAACTGCCCTCATCACGGGCGCATCGCGGGGTATCGGACGAGCGATTGCGCTTCGACTAGCAGCAGATGGGGCGAACGTCGTCGTCAATTACGTTGCCAACTCCGCGGCGGCCAAAGCGGTAGCCGATGAGATTGCCGCTCTCGGCACGACGGCAGAAGTCGTGCAGGCGGATGTCGCAGTGGCGCCGGACGTTGAGCGCCTGATCTCTGCCGCGATGCAGCGTTTTGGCCGCATCGACGTGCTGGTCAACAACGCTGGGATTACCCGTGACACGCTGATCATGCGCATGTCCGAGCAGGACTGGGACGCGGTCATGGACACCAACCTCAAGAGCGCGTTTCTGGTGACCAAAGCAGCGATGCGGCCGATGCTCAAGCAGCGCGGCGGGCGGATCGTCAACATTACGTCAATCTCTGGCGTGATGGGCAACGCCGGCCAGGCCAACTACGCGGCCTCCAAAGCAGGCCTGATTGGCTTGACACGTTCGACTGCCCGAGAAGTCGCGTCACGTGGCATCACCTGTAATGCGATCGCGGCTGGGGTAATCGACACCGACATCTGGCAAGGCGTCCCAGAAGCCGCGATCGAAGAAATCATGCAGCGGATCCCCGCCGGCCGCAAAGGCACGCCCGACGACATAGCCGAAGCCGTAGCGTTCCTGGCCAGCAACGCCGCCAGCTATATCACCGGCCAGGTGCTGAACGTGGATGGCGGACTGGTAATGGCCTAGGCGATGGGCGCCATCGCGCTAGGCTGGGAGCTGGGATCTGGGAGCTGGGATTTGGGGCTGGCCGTGGCCATTACGAGTTTCCGCGACTTGCGGGTCTGGCAGGCTGGGATGGAGCTTGCCACGGCCATTTACGCGTTAACGCAAAGCTTTCCTGCCGCCGAGCGATTTGGCCTGTCAAGTCAGCTACAGCGCGCGGCTACGTCGATCCCATCGAATATCGCCGAGGGCCATACGCGGGCGTATACCCGTGAGTACCTCCACCACGTCGCAATTGCGCACGGCTCACTAGCGGAGCTGGAGACACAACTAGAGCTAGCCATTCGCCTCGGTTACCTGAAGCCTGCGGCCGGCTACCCGATGCTGGCGCAAGCGCTCAGCCTGAGTAAGCAACTAAACGCGCTGCGAACGGCCCTCCAAGGCCGACTCCCCAGCTCCCAACCCCCAGCCCCCAACTCCCAACTCCCATGTTCGCCAAACTCCTGATCGCCAACCGCGGCGAGATC
>DASYKL010000670.1:0-1987 GCA_035995405.1 Chloroflexota bacterium | reverse complement strand
CGCTACCGCTATTGTCGTTGGCCTGGCCGAATCGAAAGTCGTTGCTGGTGCCGTTTGTTATTTTGACGGTCACGCTGCTGCTGAACATGTTCTTGCATGACCAGCTGCTGCTCGAAAGACTGGGCCGTGGACTCCAAGATCCACTGATCGTCCGCTTGCGTCTGGCAAATGCGACGTTGAACGTGCTCTGCTGTGTGGGCTGGGCCCTGGCCGGCGCGCTTCGTCGACCAACTCCGTTACTGGCTTCGGCTACAGTGACGTATTGGCCACGACATATCCGGGTAAAAGCTCCGACCTGATTTCGCTGGGCGACGGCCTGAATTTCAGCACGCCACTGATGCAAGTCCAGAGTGGCACGGTCGTACCGGCGCCGCTGTTTTTTCTACGCTCGAACAACCCGCCGCCGACGATGTCTGCCGATACCTGGCGCTTGAGCGTCGGCGGACAGGTGCGCACGCCGCTGACGATCAGCCTGGACGACTTGAAGGCGCTGCCGACGGCGACCCGTGAAGTCTGGCTGGAGTGCGCCGGCAACAGTCGCAAGCGCTGGACTCCACCTGGCGAAGGCAATCAATGGGACGATCAAGCGATCAGCGACGCGCGATTCAGCGGCGTCTCGCTGAGCACCGTCCTGGACCAGGCCGGTGTTGACCCGTCGGCCATCGAAGTGGTGACGACCGGTGCCGATGCTGACTCCTTCCAGCGGGCGCTGCCGATTGACGTCGCGCGGCGGCAAGGGGTCATGCTGGTGTGGGAAATGAATGGCGAGCCCATTCCGCCACCCAACGGCGGTCCCGTGCGGCTGATTGTCCCGGGCTGGGCCGGTATCGCCAGCGTCAAATGGCCGATCCGCATGGAGCTGGTCGACACCCCATTCCAGGGTTACTGGAACGCCGAACGCTACATCATGGTCGACGGCGAAGGGCGCATCCAGGGCCCCGTTCGCGAGATGCCGGTGAAGTCGATCATCGCCTGGCCGACGTACGGTGAGTCGATCCCCGCCGGAGCGAAGACCGCGTTTGGCTTCGCCTGGTCAGGCTATGCCGAGATCGCCCGTGTCGACGTCAGCACCGATGGCCAGCACACCTGGTCGAGCGCGCGGCTCGTCCATGGTGACGGCCCGCTGGCCTGGACGCGTTGGGAGTTTGACTGGTCACCTTCACCGAACGCCTCTGGGACTGCGACCATCGCCGTGCGCGCCGCGGACACCGCGGGCAACGTCCAGCCGCAGCAGGCGACCTGGAACAAATTCGGCTACCAGATGAACGCGATCGTCGAACACCCAGTCCAGATCAGCTGACCGCTGCGCCCGACCGAACGTCGGCTCGGCGACGGGTGAGTGTCGTCAGCAGCACGATGCACACAACAGCGACGACGATGTGCAAGAGCATCAGGACCATCACCTCAGGTAAGGGCATGCCGTTGAGAAAGCCTGGTGGCGGACCACCCGCGCCACCGGGACCTCCGCCTGGAGGTGGGCCGCCGTTGCCTCCGCCACCGGACATGCCGATGCTGGTCAGCGGCCCGACATAGCGCATCGCCATGCCCATCCACTGACCGCCGAGCATCAGCGCCACATCAGGTAGCAAGCTGACGAGCAGCGCGATGGTGCCGACGACGCGGTACCAGAAGATCGGTCGCGGGATGGCGACAGCAAACACGGCGAACACGACGATCGCCGCGAGGACGCCTTCCATCACCAGGGTGACCATTGGCTGCCCGAGCTGCGGCATGCGGGCCGCGCTGGGGAAAAGAGCCTGGACGAGAAGCCGCAGGGCGAAGCAGGCCGCCAGCGCGGTGACGAGCGTCAGCGGCGCCACCCACAGCAAGCGAGGGAAAGAAACCTGGCGGCGCCGCTCAGCCTGGCCGACTCGACCGACAGAAGAGCTGGTAGCAATCATGGAGCCGAGATTAAGGAGCACGGCTTGGAACTACCTGTGAGACGCAGTGGGTCCGGGTCGGGGAGCTTGCAACCGCTGCTTCACGC
>DASYKL010000669.1:0-2685 GCA_035995405.1 Chloroflexota bacterium | reverse complement strand
CCGATGACCACGTTACCCAGTTTGCCTGCCAGCTCTGAATGACCAAACACCGTGTAGAGCGCCGCGAGAAAGAACGGGTAGCCAGGCGGAAACCAGGCGCTCGGACCATCAACGCCGTACATTCCGTGTCCTGCGAGGTTCGCCGCGGCGGCGTCATACCAGACGCTATCCGAGTACTGGCCATTCGGCACCAGCGCCACCCACAGCAAACGGACGCCGGCCGCGAGAACCAGTACGGCGATCAGCGGCGTCGTTCGCATGCCGCCGATCTCAAATGACGTCGGCGAATGTGCGCTCCATGCGCCGAAAATACAGCAAGCCGGTGGCCAACAGCACTGCGATGAGCACGAGCGAGCCGGCCAGCGCTTGCAAGGGCGGGTCGCCGCGGCCGAGCAGCGCCCAGCGGAACCCTTCGATGATGCCGGTCATCGGATTCAGCGTCAGTATCGGCCGCCACTGCTCGGGTACATCACCAGCCCCGTAGATGACCGGCGTAGCGAACAGCCACACCTGAATAAAGAACGGCACGGCGTAGCGCACGTCGCGGTACTGC
Source organism: Chloroflexota bacterium (assembly GCA_035995405.1). Lineage (GTDB taxonomy): Bacteria > Chloroflexota > UBA6077 > UBA6077 > CF-72 > CF-72. The sequence continues at coordinate 2,132 of DASYKL010000669.1, read as the reverse complement.
ACGTCGAGCGCGGCCAGCCAGATACCGATGCCGAGCGCGGTCAGCACATTGAAGATCATCAGCAGCGGTAGCGCCAGCAGTGACAGGCCGACGGGCAATCCGAACACGACGACGAGGACAATCGCCAGCAGCAGCCCAACGGTGAAATCCACGAGATTCGCCAGGACGGCCGCCAGCGGAATAGCCAATCTCGGAAAATAGACTTTGCTGATCAGTTGCGTGTTGCCGACGATGCTGCCGCTCGCGCCACTGGTCGCGTTGGCGAAGTAGAACCAGGGCACCAGGCCTGAGACGACGAACAGCGCGTACGGCACGCCATCCGTGCTCAGCCCGCGCGCGCCGAACACGATCGAAAAAATGCCCATCGCCAGCAGCGGCTGCAGGAGCACCCAGGCCACGCCCAGCGCCGTCTGCTTGTAACGCACTTTCACGTCGCGCTGGGCCAGAAAAAAGACAAGCTCGCGGAACCGCCATAGCTCGCGGAAATCAAGCGCCCGCCACCCGCCCGACGGCTCGATAACATTCGTCGGCGGTGCGGCAACCGCGGGCGCGCTCATCGCCAGTACCTTAGCCGACGCCGTATCCTCCTGGCGTGGCCACCGAGGCACCACGACGTACCCCGCCGCCGACGGTCGAAGAGTTCCTCGAGATGGAAGAGGCCAGCCCGACGAAGCACGAGTATGTGGCCGGTCAGGTCTACGCGCTGTCCGGCGCGAGCGCGCGCCACAACCGTATCGCGGGAAACGTGTTTGCACTGTTGTGGGCTGCCGCGCGGAACAGCGGCTGCCGCGTTTACGGCAGTGACATGCGCCTGCGCATCGGCGACGACGCCATCTACTACCCGGACGTCCAGGTGATCTGCGATCCTGCAGAAACCGAGCACCTGTACACCGAGGCGCCGTGCCTGATCGTCGAAGTGCTGTCGCCGAGCACGTCGTCGATCGATCTGCGTGAGAAGCTGATGGCCTACCGGCGGCTGGAAAGCCTCAGGGCATATGTGATCGTCTTCCAGGACGAGCGTCGCGTCATCCGCCACTACCGCGCCGAGAACAACGCCTGGTTCGATGCTCTCCACGGTGCCGACAGCTCGGTGCCTTTTCCCTGTCCAGAAATGGAAATGACGCTGGCAGACATCTACCAGGGTCTCGATGGCACCTAGCCGCGTCGCAGCGGCTCGTCGCTATTCTGGCTTGACGACGAGCGTGCCGAATGCCGCCAGGTCGCGGACGGCCAGGTCGGCCAGCACCTTGCGGTTCAGCGTGATGCCGCGCTCTTTGAGCGAGGCCATGAACACGCTGTAGCTCATCCCATAGTGGCGAGAAGCAGCGTTGATACGGGCAATCCACAGCCGACGCATATCACCCTTGCGGGCGCGTCGATCGCGGTAGGCGTACGCCAGACCCTTCATCACCGTTTCGTTGGCGATGCGGATCAGCTTGCGGCGGCCCTGTGAGTACCCCTTGGCCAGGGTCAGCATTTTCTTATGGCGATGATGAGCGGTAACGCCGGCTTTGATACGTGTCATCGGCTCACTTGACCGGGTACGGCAGCAGCCGTCGAATGCGCTTCAGGTCGCCCTTGAACACGGGCATCATCTCGTCATACTCGCGGGCAGCACGTTTCGACCGATTGCGGCGGAGATGGCTTTTGCCGTGCCGCGTGCGGACGAGCTTGCCCGATCCGGTGTATTCAAAGCGCCGCGCGGCGGCCTTGTGTGTCTTCAACTTCGGCATAGATTCTGGAAGCAGACGAGTCTACCACACGACCCATCAGCCACAGCCTAACGATCAGATTGGCATAGCCCAGCCAAAAGGACCGCGTGTAGGCCATCTTCGAATAGCCGTTCTTGCGCACCCCAAGGGTGATCGGAATTTCGACGACGCGGAATCCCGCGCGCTGGGCTTTGACCGTCCCTTCGAGTTGAATGCCGAAGCCGTGCTCCTCGAGCGTAATGGCGCGCAAAACCTCGCTCCGCGCAACGCGAAAACCGCTGGTCAGGTCGCCAACGGGGACTCCGAGCAGCCCCCGCACCGCGCCATTGCCGACGATGCTGATCGCCCGGCGGATCCACGGCACGCCCTTCATCCGACCGCCCGGCACGTAGCGCGAACCGAGCGCGAGGTCGGCGCCGT
>DASYKL010000668.1:0-1870 GCA_035995405.1 Chloroflexota bacterium | reverse complement strand
GGTTCCGGCGTCGTTGCCGGAGCTGCAGTATTACTTCCCGCGTGCCGGGCTCTCGATCGACACGCTGGTGCGAACGCCGCAAGCCGCGGCGCACCTGTACGTCGTGACGCGCCTCAGCGACCTGGCGCCGAGTATCCAGGGCTGGAGTAACGCGGTCGAAGTCGCGCGCTTCTCCAGCTCACATCTGTTCGTGGTGCGCAACAAGAGCTAAGGCTGGCCGACCACGAACCACGGTCGCCCATACGTCCGTAGCGCGGTGGCGACATCCGAACCGCTCACTTTCAAGTCGGGGGTGGCGACCAGATAGGCCGTACGCGGCTCGTTCACGGCTACCGTAAAGCCGCGCATGGCGGTCCCGTCGCTGGTCGTTTTGATGGTCCCCAGGTCGTGCACGAGCTCGAAGCATTCGCGGCCCTGGCCGAACGTCGTGCAGTCCTGGCGCTCGCGATAGATGCCCAGCGGCAGGTCGGTGTCGGCGGGAAAGCCGGCCAGGTAGATTTGCGCCTGGGTGCCGGGCGGGACGGAGCGCGGATAAACAAGGTAATGCGGGCTGGTCGCCTTCAGCACGGTCAACCGCAAGCGGGCGCTGAGCTGTTTGTTCTGGATCGTCTCGCTGGCCATGAAGGTGTGGTTGCCAGACGGCAGTCCGCCGGGCACGCTCAGCACGTCGAAGCTCATGGCCGACGTCGTCGCGGCTTTGCGATTGTCGACTTGCACCGTGATCGGGACGGTGTTGGACCAGGGTGAGAACTGGATGTTGAAGATGGCGGGGAAAGTTTGCGGCTCACAGGAGGGTTGATCGGCGCTGTCGATCAGGATGTCGCATGAAGAGTCGCCCGGGTTGGCGAACGGCAGCTGGCGCGACAGAGTGCCCGCGGGTACGTTGCGACTGCCGGAGGTCGGCGTCGGCGTCGGTTGAGGCGGCTCGGGCGTCGGCGTGCTGGTGGCCGCGGGCTCTGGTGTGGGTGTGGGTGTGGGTGTGCTCGTCGGCGCGGGCTCTGGCGTCGGCGTTTCGGTCGGTGCGACTTGCGGCAGCAGCATTGGCGTTGGCGGGCACAACATCGCCACGTCGTCGGGAGGTGGTGCGCCGTCATCCTCCGGCGGCACGTCAGCCACTGGCGGACAGCCATCCGGGCCTGCCGCCGAATCGGTGGGCGGCGCACCAGCCTGATCGGACTCGACCTGCGCGAGGCCACTCGGCGCACCCAGCAGGACCAACGCGGCCATCAGCAACGTCGTGGTCAGGACCAAGGCTGCCATTTTTCTGCCACCACGCGGCTCCACGCGGGTGTTGACTCTCCGAACCCTACCCGGCTGTGGCGCGGGCCGCCGCGCCGCGTTCACGGACACACCTCGGCTTGAGGTTGCTGCACGGCGTTCAATGCCTCCTGATAGTGAGCCGCGTTGGGAGGATCGACGCGCAGCGCCTCGCGGTAGGCCGTGCGAGCCTGATCGAGCGCGCCAAGCTGCGTCTGAATGAAGCCAATCATGTCGTAGTAAAAGCCTTGCCGCGTGGGATGGAACACGCTCAGGTCCACCGCCCGCTGGTACTCCTGAGCGGCAGCACGGTATTTTGCGTCGCGCGCCGGATCGCAGCGACCCGGTAAGAGCACGAAGCCGAGATTGGAGTGAGCGTCCGCGGCGATGTCTCGCGCCGACTCGTTGCCGCCCTCGTAATCGGCGATGACCGCGCGGAACTGACTCTCAGCCTGACCCCAGTAGTCGCCTGCGTCGGCCTGACTCAAACACAGGTACGCCCGACCCAGGCTCAGTTTGCTCCAGTCAGTCACGTTCGACCGCAGCGGCTGCGTCGCCGCCGTCTGGGCCCGCTGGAATAGCTTGATCGCGTCCGTGATGCCAGTCACGTCGG
>DASYKL010000667.1:0-3025 GCA_035995405.1 Chloroflexota bacterium | reverse complement strand
GCTGTGGAGGAGGTGGATCTCGCCGCAACCATCTAGGCCCATGCGGGCCGCCCGCGCCGGCGGGGCGACCAGGCGTTCGGGACCACCAGTACCGCCGGCCAGTCCGTTCGATCTGGCGCTGCGCTTTCTAGCGCAGCGGCCGCGCAGCGAGATGGAAGTTCGCCGTCGACTGCGCCGGGCGGGTGTCGAGGAAGCCGATGTGGAGGGTGTGCTCGTGCGGCTGCGCCAGCATGGCGTGGTCGACGACGCCGAATTCACACGCTACTGGCTCGATCAGCGGCAGACGTTCAAGCCCCGTGGGGCACGCCTGCTGCGGGCTGAGCTGCGCAACCTGGGGATCGATTCGGCGGCTGCGACGGAGGCAACCGAGGCGGTCAGCGACACGGCCGGCGAGGACGCCTATCGGGCGGCGGCGAAGAAGGCGCGGCTGCTCGGGCGCCTTGACGAGCGAACGTTCAAGACGCGTCTGGCGCAGTTCCTGGCTCGCCGTGGGTTTGATTGGGAGACCATCGCGCCCGTGACCGAGCGGCTGTGGGCCGAGACGGCCGCTGGCGCCGCCGAGCGTTAGCCGAGCGCTCAAAGCTTAAAGCAGCGGCGGACGCCTCGAGCTCGACGTACACCCAGCGAGTCAGTCAGTCAGTCAGTAGGTCATCAGGTAGCGTTCGAGCTCCCACGGCGTCACCGTCATCCGATAATCGGCCCACTCAGCTCGCTTCGCTTCCATGAACCACTCACACACGTGGGCACCCAGAGCTGACTGAATCACCTCATCCGCCGCCAGCTCGTTGAGCGCCTCGTCGAGCGAACCTGGCAACGTCCGTACACCCTGCTTGCGAATGTGCGTGTCATCGTAGTGATAGAGGTTCTCTTCGACAGGCCGCGCCAACTCAAGATTGCGCTCGATGCCATCCAGGCCGGCCGCCAACATCGCCGCGAACGCCAGGTACGGATTGCAGCTCGGGTCCGGACAGCGTAATTCGAGTCGCGTGGCTTCCGGACGGCCGCGGCTCGCTTGTGGGATGCGGATCAAAGCCGACCGATTGATGCGCGCCCAGCTGATATAGACGGGCGCCTCAAAGCCCGGCACCAGTCGTTTGTACGAATTGACCAAAGGCGCCAGGATGGCGATCATGCCGCGGGCATGAGCCAGCAGGCCGGCCATGAAGCTGCGCGCCGTTTGCGACAGCTGGTACTCATCGTCAGCGTCGTAGAACAGATTCGTCTTGCCATCGCACGACCACAGGCTCTGGTGGGTGTGCATGCCGTTGCCGTTGATGCCCTGGAAAGGCTTCGGCATGAACGTGGCGTACAAACCGTGCTGCTGGGCAATGGCTTTGAGCGTTGTCCGAAAGGTGACGGCATTGTCGGCGGTGCGCATCGCGTCGTCGTACTTGAAATCGATCTCGTGCTGGCCGACAGCGACCTCATGGTGGCTGGCCTCGACGACGATGCCCAGCTCTTCGAGCGCTTCAACCATCTCTTTGCGGACATTGGACGCTTCGTCGGTGCTCAGGTCGAAGTAGCCGGCCTGGTCGTGCGGTAGTGGCTCGATGTGGGCGAGCCTGGCGCGCTCGCCGTTGCCACCCAGCGACGGGCGACGCAGCATGAAAAACTCCAGCTCCGGCCCGGTCATGTAGCGCAAGCCCAGGTCCTCGGCGCGCTTCAGCTGGCGACGCAGTACGCCGCGCGGGTCGCCGGCGAATGGCTCGCCGTCGGGCGTATAGACGTCGCAGATGACCTTGGCGGTCGCGCCCGACTCGTCTCGCTCCCAGGGGATGATGCCGAACGTGTCGAGGTCGGGATCCAGGAACATGTCACTCTCGTGGATGCGGGCGAAGCCTTCGATGCTCGAACCGTCGAACCACAAGCCATGGTCGACCGCGTCGCCGAATTTGTGAAACGGGATGTGGACGTTCTTGACCACGCCGAGGATGTCGGTGAACTGCAGGCTGACGAACCGCACATGGGCTGCCTCGGCCTGTTCGAACACGTGCTGCTTCATCGCAGCCTTGTCCGTTGGTGGCATGAATTCAGGTTTCCTCTCGCATCGTGACGATTTCTGAGCTCGTGTTACTGGGCGCTACCGCCCAGGGCGGCGCGGATTTTCAAGGCAAGTTGAAGGTTGAGACGGGTTTCAGGATCTTCGAGGTTGGCCCCGCCGATGAGCTCCTGAATGCGCTCGAGGCGGTAAATCAGCGTGTTGCGGTGCACATTCAGATCCCGTGCCGCACGCATGTGATTGCCGCCTGCCCGGAGAAAGGCATCGAGGGTGCGAACGAACTCGGATCGGCGCGCGGCGTCAGAGTTCTCGAGTGGCCCGAGAACGTCTCTTTGGAAAGCGCGCAGCTCGGGATTATCAGCGAGATGAAAAATAAGCCGTAACGCGCCGAGCCGCGCGAAATGCAGCGCGGCCGGCGAGTCGGCGGCCATGCTGGCGGCAATGTCAGCGGCACGGGTTGCTTCGCGCATCGCCGCATAGGCGGTCGTCTCTGGTCCAGGTGTACGCCCGACACCAGCCACGACGGATAACGAATCCGGGGCGAGCGACTCCTCGAGGGAGGCGCGCAGGCGTTCAACCCAGCCAAGCGCGGCATCGGCATCCGACGGTTCGAATTCGGGCGGGCACGGCATCAGCACTTGTATGCTGCCGTCCCGCTCGCGCAGGAGTGTGGTGACGTCGGTGAGCACGAGTCGACGTCGCGTCGCGTCCACGAACCGTTGCTGACCGCGCGTGGCGGTGCCGTTGGTCAATTCGCCTTCGCGCGGCCGTAGAACAAACACCAGGTGCGGCCGGGTCAGATCGTAGCCGAGGCGTCGAGCGCGCTCGAGGAGCGGCTCCTCGGGTTGGGCCGGGCTATCGAGCAGATCGGTCAAAAAGTCGCCCTGCAGGCGCAGGCGAGCTTCGACGACGGCCGACTGTTTCGCCAGCTCGATCGCCAGCACCGACGCTGCGCGATCGGCGACCTGGTGATCGAAATCGACGAAATCGTCGGCAGGCCCGAGCAGCGCCAGATAGCCTTCGATC
>DASYKL010000666.1:0-2927 GCA_035995405.1 Chloroflexota bacterium | reverse complement strand
GGGCGAGCGCAGGCGGTGTTCCAGACGACAAACGCCACGACGCTGGCGGTTGGCGGAGCGTCGCGATCCGGCATCGAGGCTGCTCTGGCGAGCGTGCTGGAACGCGGGGACCGGGTGATCGTCGGTAACTACGGCCACTTTGGTGAGCTGTTGTGTACGTTGGCCGAGCGCCACGGCGCTGTTGTCGAGCGCGTTGCCGCTGAGTGGGGCACACCCGTCGATGTAGACGCCCTCGTGTCAAGAATACGGGCCGCGCCGCCGAAACTGGTCGCCATCGTCCACGCAGACACCTCGACAGGGATCCTGCAGCCGCTCAAAGAAATCGGGCAGGCTTGTCGCGATACGGGGGCGTTGCTCATGGTCGACGCGGTGCTCAGCCTGGGCGGCTGCGCCGTGGAAGTCGACGGGTGGAACGTCGATCTGGCCGTCGGTGGCTTGCAGAAGTGTCTCGGCGGGCCGCCGGGTCTGGCACTGTTGACCGCATCCGAGCGGGCACGTCAGGTGTTCACCAGCCGTCCATCAGAAGTGGACGGGGCATATCTGGATCTGAACGCGCTCGAAGCGCTGTGGGTGCGGCGGCACGGCCTCGAGTTGGCCGCGGTGCCTATGGCGATGCTCTATGCCGCGCGCGAGGCGCTCGAGCTCGTGCTGGAGGAAGGCCTGGCCGGGCGGTGGGAGCGGCACGCGCGAGCGAGTCGGACACTCCGCGCCGGGCTGCAGGCGATGGGGCTCGAGTTGTTCGCCGACGACCGAGCGCGCGTGCCGATGATCACGCTCATCCGCGTGCCGTCAGGCGTCGACGAGAGCGGTGTCCGCGCGCAGCTGCTTGCCGAGCGCGGCATCGAAATCATGGCCGCGTTTGGCCCGCTACGCGGCCAGGTCTGGCGGATTGGGACGATGGGCACGAACGCCGCGTTGCCCAGCGTGCTGGCGGTGTTAGCTGCACTCGAGGCAGTGCTGGCGTCTCGCGGTTGGGATGCGCGACCAGGGGCCGCGGTCGATGCGGCGTTAGCCGCCGAGTCCGCGAATGCGGCGGACGACGGTGGCCGGTAGCTCGCTCGGGTCGTAGCGGATCCGCGGTAAGGCGTACGGCGTGGCCGGGTTGAGGACTGCCGAGGAACGGGTGGTGAAGCCGGCGCGATAGCCGAAGCGGGCAGCCGCTTCCAGCACCGTCGCGTCAAAGGCACCAGACGGATAGGCAACGTAGTCGACGGTCTGACCGGAAATATCTTCGATGACGCGTTTGCAATCCTGCATTTCGGCAAAAAACGCGTCGAGATTTCGCCGCGCCAACTGCGGCAAGAGGGGGTGGTTGCAGGTGTGGTTTTCGACCTCGAAGCCAGCCTGGGCCAGGGCGCGTAGCTGGGCGTTGTTCATGTAGCGGTGCACGCCGTCGGCGAAACCGGGGAGGACGAAGAACACGGCCGGCACGCCGAGCTCGGTGAGTACGGGCAGGGCGTTGGTGTACTGACTCAGCAGGCCATCATCGAACGTCAGCACGAGGCAGCCGGGCGGGGGCTCGCTCACCAGACTCATGGCGTCGTCGACGGCGGCCAGGGATTGCGGGTGGTAGCCGGCGGCGAGTAAGCCGCTGACCATGCGCCGCAGGATGGGTTGGCTGACAACCTCATGGGCGTAGAGGACCGGGCAAACAATGGATCGGCTGAGCGGCGGGCGATCAGGGGGATCGGTCAGGTCGGCGGCGGCGGGTGCGGCGACGGTGACGACCAGGAGGGTGAGGCAGAGCGGGAGCAGACGGCGCAGGCGCACCGCTTACAGGACCGGCGGCTCGCGGAAGGTGTAGGCGGTGTGAAAGAAGCAGTACACCTGCTCGGCGGGGTTGTAGGTGAGCGGAACCGCGACTTGCGGACTGGCGATGCTCAGGCTGAGGGTGACGTCGTCTCGATTGGGGTAGTTGGGGTCGTACAAGCGTAGGGTCAGGTCGGTGCCGCTGATGTCATAGCCGTAGGCCAGCACCTGGTGGTTCTGACACAAGGCGCACGGGTCGGCTGACTTGACTTTGATCAGGCCGAGGGGGACAGGGTGGCCGGCGTCGAGATCGGCTTTGATGCGTGGCCACTCGGCGTTGAGCATGACGCTGGCGCGGCCTGGCAGTCCAAAGCCCAGGCCGACGTCGGGGAAGGCGGGCTCCATGAGTTCGAGGTAGCGAGCGAGGCCGAAAGGGAGGCTGAAACTTTCGAGCAGACGCTGGACAATGAACTGGTACAGCGGCGTCCCGGCGGGTGGCGGGTCGATAACGGGGGGCGGGACGCGGCCCGCCTCGTAGAAGTCGCGCACGACGTAGGCCATCCCGCCACATAACCCGTTAGCCGCGTCACCGAAGCCGATGGTCCGACCGAGGGGGAGGTGGACCTGAATGGTCGGCTCGTGGGGGTAATAGTTACAGAAGTGGAGGCCGCGCGTGCTGGGGAGGAAGTCAGGGACAAGGACTTCCGTCATCGCGCGGACGGTATCACGGGGGACTCAGGCGACGGACAACGCGTGGTCCAGGTCGTTGAGAATGTCTTGCTCGGCTTCGATGCCGACCGACAGGCGGAGGAGGCGGTCGCTGGGGGCGATGGCCAGGCCGGCCTGGCTGGCGTGGGTCATCGTGAGCGGGTGGGCGATGAGCGACTCTACGCCGCCGAAGCCGGCGGCGATGCGGAAGAGACGCGTGCGATCGCAGACCTGGCGGGCGGTGTCGCGGTCGCCGTTTACTTCAAACGAGACCATCCCGCCGAAGCCGCGCATTTGGCGTCGGGCAACCTGGTGGCCAGGGTGTTCAGGTAAGCCCGGGTAGAAGACGCGAGCCACACGCCCATGGCCCTGCAGGAAGCGGGCGACCGCCAGCGCATTCATCTGGTGGCGATCCATCCGTACCGCCAGCGTCTTCAAGCCCCTCAGCAGCAGCCAGCAATCGAACGGAC
>DASYKL010000665.1:0-19680 GCA_035995405.1 Chloroflexota bacterium | reverse complement strand
CGACAATGGCTTCAAGGTCAAAAGCGAAATCGGCGCGTCTGCGCCACCCGAAGTCATCGGCGAGATCGAGCAGCACATCGACGCCCTCGAACCGCAGGGTGCATCTGCGATCCGGCGGCTCGATCTGTCGCAGGCAGAGTCGCGTGGGCTGATCAAGACGTTCGACGCGACACCCGCGTACGACGCCCAGATTGCCCGTCTTGTCGACCTGTCGAAACTCCGTGAGGCTGGACTATTTGTAGTGGCCGATTCGATGTATGGCACGGGTCAGGGCTACTTCAAGCGTTTGCTGTCAGGCGGCAAAACGCGAGTCGATGAGATTCGCAATATCGTCAATCCAGCCTTTCCAGGTATCGCACCAGAGCCGATTCGGCCGCACATCGATGAGCTATCGCGGGTCGTGCGGGAGAGCGGCGCCGACCTTGGACTGGCCACAGACGGCGATTCGGACCGCATTGGTCTGGTGGCCGAGGATGGCACGTTCGTCAACCAGCACCAGGTGTTCGGCCTGTTAACGCTGTACCTGACCGAGCAGCGCGGCCTCCGTGGGCCAGCCGTGCGATCGTTGACTATGAGCAGCATGGCCGATGCGTACATGAAAGGCCTGGGCCAGCAGGTGTACGAGACGCCCGTCGGCTTCAAATACATCGGCGCCAAGATGGTCGAAGAGAACGCCATTCTGGGCGGCGAGGAGAGCGGTGGATTCGGCTTCCAGGGCCATCTGCCGGAGCGCGACGCGATCGTCGCTGGCCTGTACATCGTGGACCTGATGGTCGGTCTCCAACGGCCAATGACGGGTGTGCTGGCGTATATGCAGGAAAAGTTCGGCAGCTGGTACTACCTGCGCCGCGACGTCCGCTATCCGACGGCCGAACGCGAAGCCATCGCCGAGCGCGTGACAGCCGCCCGGCCAGCGGACCTCGACGGCTCGCCAGTAACGAATATCAGCACGTTCGACGGCTACAAGTACTACGCGGAAGACGGAAGCTGGCTGCTTGTACGATTCTCGGGTACCGAGCCGCTGCTGCGGATCTATACGGAGACAACCAGCACGGAGCGTGTGCAGCGGTTGCTCCAACAAGGCGCCACGCTCGCGGGCGTTGGCTGAGCCTCCAGTCGTCAGGCATTGAGAACTGGAGCCTCACGCTGAGGGGTTTCTTCAGCGCCGTGCAGTTCCTGACGCGGCTGCCAACGCCGCAGGGTGAATTTCGGCTCGGCGCGGCGGTGCCGTGGCTACCAATCGTGGGTCTGCTGCTCGGCGCCATTCTGGCGTTCGGTGACGCGTTCGCGCGCCGGCTTGGCGCACCGCTGCTGCTGGCGAGCACACTTGATGTCGTGGCGCTGCTGGTCCTGACTGGCGCGCTGCACGCCGATGGCTTGATGGATACATGCGACGCCGCGTTCGGCCATGCATCACCGCAGCGGCGGCTCGAGATCATGCGTGACCCACACGTCGGGTCGTTTGGCGTCGTTGGCCTGGTGTGCGTCGTGGCGCTAAAAATCGCAGCGCTCGACGCCCTGTCTGGGGCAGTACGGCCGTTCTTGTTGCTGCTGGCACCAGGTATCGGGCGCCTGTGCATCGTGTTCGTGGCGGGCTGGTTTCCGTACGGTCGCCCCGGTGGTTCTGGCGAGCCTTTGAAGCTGGGGGCGACACCCCGCGCGGTAATTCTGGCCGCGATCCTGCCTCTCGCCGCGTGTGCCCTGGCGGGGTTGATTGGCCTCCTCAGCGGCGCCGTGGCAGTAGCTTGTGCCCTGGGGCTCGCACTCTGGCTGCTGCGGCTGCTGCCTGGTCTGACGGGTGACTGCTATGGCGCACTGTGCGAAGTTGCCGAGACCACCGTCTGGTTGAGCGCCGCGCTGGTCCTGCCGCGGTTGGCGACCTGAACGGCCATGCGCCCGCCGCTCCTGTTCGCCGCGGCAGCCGAACGCGGCCGTGCATTTGTGGCTCCCTGGCGCGGCGCCGAGCCGGAGTTCTGCTGTGTGCTCGCCCATACCGACACGTGCGTGCGTCCCGGCTTATCGGCTGCCGGTATCAGCGACCACCTGCGGCCGTTGACGCCCGCGGCTGACGCCGAGGTCGTGCTGCTCGGTCAGTCGCGCTGCTTGCCGGCCTTGCCGAGCCATCCCTCAGGGGCGGCCGGCCCATCTGGCATTACCCGCGCCGCGCTCCGTCTGGCCGGAATCGACGCGAGCTTCGTCGGCGTCGGCTTGCGCACGTGGCCAGCGGCTGTCTGTCGGCGCCTGTCCGAAGCGAGTGGCGGCGACATCGCCTTCGGTCGCGCCGTGCCTGAGGCGAAGCGGTTGTTCGAACTCGGCCTGGGGCTTGGCGCAGAGCTTGCTCGGGAGAGCACCTGCCTGGTGGTGGGGGAAAGTGTGCCAGGTGGGACCACGACGGCCTTGGCCCTGTTGTTGGCCCTGGGCTATGCGGCCGATGGACGGGTCAGCGGCAGCGGACCCGGCAATGCCCGTCACCTGAAGTCGCGTGTGGCGCATGCCGCGCTGCGGGCTGCTGGGCTGAGCGTGGGTGGTGGGCGAGCCGATCCACTGGGCGCCGTCGCGGCAATTGGCGATCCAATGCAGCCCGTGGTGTGCGGTGTGGCGCTGGCGGCAGCCGAGGCCGGCAGCAGCGTGCTGTTGGCTGGTGGCTCGCAGATGGTTGGGGTGGCCGCGCTGCTGGAAGCGTTGCGCGGCCCGGGCTCGTTCGAGCGCATCGCCATCGGGACAACCAGATGGGTCGTCGACGACGGCTCGGCCGACGTCCAGGGCCTCGCCAGCGAAGTGTCACCTCTACTGGCTGTCGTCGCGGCGAACCTGGACTTCAGTAGTTCGCGCCATGCCGCGCTGCACGCGTACGAGCACGGCATGGTAAAGGAAGGCGTCGGGGCGGGTGGCGCGGCGATCGCCGCATTGCTTGCTACCGGCCTATCGGCGGAGTACCTGGAAGAGGCGATCGATCAGGTCTACGACGAGCTACTGGGTAGACTCAACTGAGTCCATGATTCGCCCGATTCTCGTGGTCGGCAACCCTGTTTTGCGCCAGAAGGCGAAGAAGGTGAGCCAGATTGACAAGCCCATCCAACGTCTGATCGACGACATGATCGAAACGATGAAAGCAGCGCCTGGAGTCGGCCTGGCGGCGCCGCAGATCGGTGTGCCGCTACGTCTGGCAGTGATCGACGTGGACGACACCATCACGGTGATCGTGAACCCGGAGATCATCAAGCGCATCGGCGACGTCGAGCTGGATGAAGGGTGCCTGTCGGTGCCAGGCTTCTGGGGTCGCCTGAACCGTGCCGATCGGGTGTCTGTCAAAGCGCTCGACCGACACGGCAAAGAGCTTCGCATTCGAGACGCCGAAGGGCTCTTGGCCCAGGCGCTGCAGCATGAAATCGATCATCTCGATGGCTACCTGTATGTCGATCGCATGGACACGCTCGATAAGCTGCAACGAGCCGAACCATTGCGCAAACGTGAAGTGGACGCCCGCGAAGCGCGCCGCGCGGCCGGGCTCGAAGTAGATGAGGACGAGGAAGAGGATGAGGAGGTCCCGGTTGAATGACCAGTACTCAGCGGCCACTAATTGGCATCACCATCGCCCCGCCTGAGACGGGAGGGCCGTTTCTTCAGCAGCGAGCCACCTATCCACGAGCGATCGCATCAGCGGGCGGCTTGCCGGTTCTGATTCCGCCGCTCGACTCCGAAACATTGACGGACCTGCTCGAACGGCTCGATGGGGTCGTCTTCCCTGGTGGCGCCGATGTCAATCCCGATCTCTATGATCAGCCGCGCGAGCCCAAAACCGAAGTGGTCGACGAGCTCGACGTGCTCGAGATGGATGTCGCGCGGTGGGCGCTCGAAACGCAAATACCAATGCTCGGTATCTGCCGCGGCCAGCAGCTGCTCAACGTGGCGCTGGGTGGGTCATTGGTGCAGCACGTCGATGCCCATCGGCAGCCGGGCGATCGGCAGGCGTTGACTGAAGGTTTGCAGATCGAGCCCGGCTCACGTCTGGCCGACGTGTTCGGGACGACGCAGACGCCGGTCAACCATATGCACCATCAAGCGGTGCGCGAGGTGGGTCAAGGTCTCAAAGCGGTGGCGTGGGCGCCAGATGGGACGATCGAAGGGCTCGAAAGCCTCGATGGTGGGCATCCCTGGCTACTGACGGTTCAATTCCACCCGGAGGAGCTGTTCGGTTTTCACACGCCGAGCCAGCGGCTTTTTGAAGCATTCGTCCAGGCGTGCCGTGTACGAATCCCGGCGGCGCGACTGGCCCTCAGGTAGACTTCTGCGTTCTCTATGAAGCGCCTGCTGTTCATTGCGTTGCTGACGATCGTGGCCGCGGTCGTCGTCTGGCCACAGAAGCCGGGCAACTACATTCCAGGCGGTGATGCGCTGCCTGGCAATCCCGGCATACACCTCGGCAATTTCGTGCGTCAGGGCGCCAAGCTCGGACTCGACCTGCAAGGCGGTACGCAGCTCACGCTGCAGGCTGATATGAGCCAGATCGCGAGTGATCAGCAAGACACCGCCATGAAAGGCGTGGTCAACGTCATTCAGCGGCGCGTTAACGCCTATGGTGTGGCGGAAGCCGAGATCCAGACCCGTGGTACCGACCGCATCATCGTCCAACTGCCTGGCGTAAAGGACATCGAAGAAGCCAAGAAGCTGATCGGTCAAACGGCCAAGCTCGAGTTCAAAGAACAGGACGCGAGCGGGCAGTGGATCCCCGCCACCGGTCAGCTCAATGGCCAGCCGGTGGCTTTGACGGGCGCGTATCTCGTGCCAGGTCACCAGCAGGTCACCTTCGCCAGCCGCGCTGGGCTGCCAGATGTCGCATTCGAATTCAACGGTGATGGCGCAACGCTTTTCGGGCAGATCACGCAACGTCTGGTGGGCAAGCCGCTCGGTATTTTTCTCGACGGTCAGCAGATCTCGGCGCCGACCGTGCAAGCGGTCCTCACGAACAACGGCATCATCACCGGGCTGTCGCTCGAGCAGGCGCGCTTGTTGGCATTGCAGCTCAACGCTGGTGCGTTGCCCGTCCCCGTCAGCATCGAAGAAGAGCGGACGGTCGATGCCACGTTGGGTGCGGATTCAGTCCACAAGAGCATCGTCGCCGGTGAAATCGCGCTGATCGTGGTGGTCGCGTTCATGCTGATGTACTACCGACTGCCTGGTCTGGCGGCCTCGTCGGCCTTGATCATCTACTCGCTGCTGACGTTGGCTGTCTTCAAGCTCATTCCCGTCACGCTGACCCTGGCTGGTATCGCTGGCTTCATCCTGTCGGTTGGTATGGCTGTGGACGCCAACATCCTGATCTTCGAACGCATGAAAGAAGAGCTGCGCAGCGGCAAGACGATCGCTGCCGCCATCCGTGCTGGCGAGGACCGGGCGTGGCCTTCGATCCGTGACTCGAATACGTCGACGCTGATCACCTGTGCCGTTCTGTACTTCTTTGGCCAGCAGTTTGGCGCGACGATCATCATGGGCTTCTCGCTGGTGCTGGCGATTGGTGTGGTCATCTCGCTGTTCAGCGCGATTGTGGTGACCCGTCTCTTCCTGGAGCTGATACTCAGCCAGACGTGGGCGCACAGCACGCGCCTGTTCGGCATGGAGATCGCGCCCAATCAGATCGGCGGCGCTACGCAGCCGCGGCGCGCGGCCGTCGCGGGGACGCGAGGCTAGCCATGTTTGACTTCGTTCGCAACCGCCGTTTCTTCTATATCCTCTCGGCGATTTTGCTGGTCCCCGGCGTGATTTCGCTTGCGCTGCCAGGCGGCCTCAACCCGGGCATCGACTTCACCAGCGGCACCATCATGACGATCCAGTTCGACCAACCCGTCGACCAGAATCGCCTGCGCGCTGAGTTCGCCACGCTGAATCACCCCGAAGCGATCGTCCAGCAGTCCTCTGGCGATAACACCTTCGTCGTGCGCACCAAGCCGTTGCTCCAGGCGCAGCAATCCGCCGCCGGTGATCTCGGTGCGTCCGAGCGCCAGCAGATCGAAACAGCGCTGACGGCCACGTTCGGCTCGATGCAGATCCTCAACCTCGATCAGGTTTCGCCGCTCATCGCCGAAGAGATCGTGCGCTACGCCATCCTGGCCGTCGCGGCCGCTTCGGTGTGCATCCTGCTCTACCTGTGGTGGGCCTTCAACAAGGTCACCCACCCGCTGCGCTACGGTACGACCGCCATCATCGCCTTGTTGCACGACGCGCTCATCGTGCTCGGCATTTTTTCCATTCTGGGCCGCCTCTTTCCTGCCCAAATCGAGCTCGAATCGACCTTTATCGTGGCCGTGCTGACCGTGATCGGCTTCTCTGTCCACGACACGATTGTCGTCTTCGACCGCATTCGGGAGAACTTTGTTCGGCGCGCGGGCGATGCCTTCGAGGATGTCGTCAACCACAGCCTGGCTCAGACACTGACGCGCTCGCTCAACACGTCATTGACGGTCATTCTGACGCTCGTCGTACTGATGTTGTTCGGCGGCGTGACGATCCGCACGTTCGTGCTCGCGCTGTTGATCGGCATTACCACCGGGACGTATTCGTCGATCTTTGTCGCCAGCATGCTGCTGGTGAGCTGGCACATCGGCGAGCTGCACTGGCTGTGGCCTTTCCGCGGTCGCAGCTTGCGAGCGGCGGCTACAGCAGCTCGGTAGCGCCGTCTTCCCGTAGCTGCCGGACGATCGTCCGCACTTCTTCGGCGCGGTCGCGCGGAGCGATGAACACCGCGTCTGACGTTTCGATCACCACCAGGTCATTGACGCCGACCAGGGCCACCGCGCGACCGTCGGCGAAGACGAGATTGCCATGGCTGTCGGATGTCAGGACGCGGCCGCGACCTAGAGCCGCGTTCTCGTCGGCGTCGCGCGGAGACAGCTCCCAGAGTTCGCCCCACGAGCCGATGTCGGTCCAGCCGAAGCGCGCCTGGATGGTGGCTACGTTTCGAGCGGGCTCCATGATGCCTACGTCGATCGTCTCTTTGCGCGCCAGGGGATAGACCTGATCGATCTCGCCAAGCGGGACAGAGGTGAGTGTGGCGTACACGTCGGGTAGGTGTGCCGCGAATGCGTCGAGCAGGGTCGTGTTGCGCCAGACGAACACGCCAGGGTTCCACAGGTAGTCGCCGCTGGCGAGATATTGTTCGGCGGTGACCTTGTCGGGTTTTTCGACAAAACGCGCGACGCGATACACGGGGAAATCCTGCACTCGCGTCAACTCTTCGGCACGCTGGATGTAGCCGTAGCCGGTTGCGGCAAATCGTGGCTCGATGCCCGTCGTCAACAGGTGCTCCCCCGTGGAGGCGGCTGACAAAGCGGCGGACAGCGTGTGGCGGAATGCGTCATCGTCGGTGATGAAGGCGTCCGAGTGAACCGAGGCCCAGGTCGCCTCAGGTGCGCGCTCGCGTATGTGCAAGGCGGCCAGGAGAAGCGCTGCTGCCGTGCCACGTCGCGTCGGTTCCACGAGGATGCTCGAATCGGGCAGCTCAGGTAATTGGGCGCGCAGGTCGGCTGCGTGCGACTGTTCCGTGATGATCAGAATGCGCTCTGGATCAATCAGCGGCAGCAACCGATCGACCGTTTGCTGAATCAATGTCCGCTGGCCGCTGAGTGGCAGCAGCTGCTTGGGGCGGCTGCCGCGGCTCAACGGCCACAAGCGGGTGCCCTCGCCACCAGCCAGGATTGCCACGTGCGTCTGCGGCGGCACGGCCGCCTCGCCGTTGCTACGCAGACCCGTCACGGAAAAACCGGAACGTTCTATCGAGACCGTCGTAGAGCGGCATCCTGGCATCCCAGCCCAAATGCTGCTTTGCCCGCGCCGGATTAAGCACGATGCGCACGACGTCTCCTGTGCGCGCTGGTCCGAAGCTCGGCTTCTGCGAGTAGCCGCTGACTTCGGCCATTGCATCGAAGATGGTGCGAATCGACGTCTCCTGGCCAGTGCCAATGTTGAATGAGGTCGCTGAGCCGCGCTCGAGTGCGGCGATGTTGGCTGTCACGCAGTCGCCGACATACACGAAGTCACGCGTTTGCTCGCCGGTGCCGTCGATGGTCACCGGCTGGTCGGCGGCCATGCGGGTGGCGAAGACGGCGACGACCGCCCCTTCCTCGCGGATGCTTTGCCGCGGACCGAAAATGTTGCCGTAGCGAAGGACGGTGTAATCCAGACCGAATGTGCGCTGGTAGACACCGAGCCAGGCTTCGAGCGCTTGTTTGCTGGCGCCGTATGGTGACAACGGTCGAACTGGCGCCGTCTCGACGACGGGCAAATCCTGTGGGTCGGGCTCGCCGTACATCGCGCCGCCTGACGAGATATAGATGAATTTGCGCACGCCGTGCGCGGCCGACAGCTTCAGCAGGTTTAACCCGCCGAGCACGTTGACACTCGCGTCGTACACGGGGTCGGCCATCGACGCTGGCACATTCGATTGTGCCGCGTGGTGGTCTACGACCTCAGGACGGAAGTCCTTGAAGACGTCCTCCAGTGACTCGTCCCGAATGTCCTTCTGGTAGAGCTTGATCGAGGGGTCAAGATTGGCCCGATTGCCGGTCGAGAGGTCGTCGACGACGGCGACCTCGTGTCCCGCCTGGCGGAAGCCGTCGGCGACGTGCGAGCCAATGAAGCCCGCGCCGCCGGTGACAAGTATGCGCACGCGCAGAATACTAGGGGATTTCGGCGACCACTCCGTCGAGCGCGAGCTGTTCTCCCGCCAACTCGGCAGCGGCACCCAGGAAATCGCGAAACAGCGGATGCGGCCGATTGGGTCGACTCTTGAGCTCCGGGTGGAACTGGCTGCCAACCATGAAGGGATGATCCAGCACTTCGGCGATTTCGACCAGGCGGCCATCGGGCGACGTACCCGAGAAGACCAGACCAGCGGCGCCGAGCACATCGCGGAAGGTGTTATTGAACTCGTAGCGATGGCGATGCCGTTCGAACACGATTGGCTCGTCGTACGCCTCAGCGGCCCGCGACCCGGGCTTGAGCTGACACGGGTACACGCCCAGGCGCATTGTGGCGCCCTTCTCCTCCACGTCGCGCTGCTCGGGTAGCAGGTCGATGATCGGATAGCGGCTGAATAGATTGAACTCGGTCGAGTTGGCGTCGTCTGTCTGCATGACATGCCGCCCAAACTCGATGCACAGCACTTGCATGCCAAGGCACAGACCCAGGTAGGGCACTTTGTGCTCGCGGGCAAAGCGCGCTGCGCGGATCTTGCCCTCGACACCGCGATAGCCGAACCCGCCAGGCACGATGATGCCGTGCAAGCCCTCCAGCATGCGCTCCCAGTCGTCCACTTGCTCGAGTCGCTGGGCGTCAATGAACTTGATCACTGGTTTGCGGTTGTGCGCCCAGGCGGCGTGGTAGATCGCCTCACGAACCGAGATGTAGGCGTCCTGGAGCTCGACGTATTTGCCCACCACGCCGATGACCACTTCGTCCTTGACGGTCCGCGAGCGATGGACAAGCTCGCGCCATTCGTCGAGCTCGGCGGGCCCACAGGTCAGACCAAGGCGCTCGACGATGAAGTCACCGAGGCCTGCCTCCTCGAGCACCAACGGCACGCTGTAAATCGTGTCTGCTGTTTCGAGCGGCACGACGGCACGCCGTTCGACGTCGCAGAACAGAGCGATTTTGTCGCGCATGTCGTCGGGGACGGGATAGTCCGACCTGGCGCAGATCACGTCGGGCTGGATACCGATGGCGCGCAGTTCTTTGACGCTGTGCTGGGTGGGCTTGGTCTTGAGCTCACCGGTGGCGCCGACATACGGCAGCAATGTCAGATGGACGAACAGGGTGCGATCGCGATCGAGCTCGCGGTGGATCTGACGCAGCGCTTCCAGGAAGGGCTGACACTCGATATCGCCGACGGTGCCGCCGACTTCAGCGATGATGACCTCGGCATTGGTCTGGCGAGCGACACGCTCGATGCGTTCCTTGATCTCGTTCGTGACATGTGGCACGACCTGGATCGTGCCGCCAAGGAAGTCGCCTCGGCGTTCGCGTCCGATCACGGCTGAATAGATCTGCCCGGTCGTGACGTTCGACAGCCGCGTCAGGTTCTCGTCGATGAAGCGTTCGTAGTGACCGAGATCGAGATCGGTCTCAGCGCCATCATCAGTGACGAAGACTTCGCCGTGTTGGTACGGCGACATCGTGCCTGGATCGACATTAATGTACGGATCCAGTTTGAGAATGCACACGGAGACGCCGCGCGCTTTGAGTAGGCGCCCGATCGACGCGACCGTAATCCCTTTACCGACTGAAGAAACAACCCCGCCAGAGACGAAGATGTACTTCGTCGCGCGCGTCGAACCCGTGTGATCCACGGGCTTCCAGCCTAGCACGTTTGTCCGAGCCCGTCTGTCGATTACCGTCCAGTGCCGGCGGCGGTAGGGCACAATCGACAGCGGGATGCGGTCGCGCGTCGCGAGTGTGCTGGCAGGCGTGGTGTGGCTAACGGGCTGCCAGGCGGGTGGCGTGCCGCTTGCGCCGACGGCGGCGGCGACAGGTGGGCCGGAGCGGACTGAGCTGGCGACGCTCGTCCCAGTGGCGGCGACGCCGCTGCCGCCCACGGCCATACTGACGCAGCGGCCCACAGCGCCGCCAACGGTCACACCACCGCCCCCAACTGCGACCGCGGTGCCCGCGACAGCGACCGCGGTGCCTGCAACCGCTACGCCAGCGGCGCCGACGCCAACGCCCGATCCGACGCGCGCGGCCCAGCAGCACTTCTGCGACATCGCTTCGCCGCCTGCCCACCTGCCACTGCCACCCGTCGCCCCATTCGTCCGCATCACCCCCGCCCAGGCAGTCACGCAACCGACCGTCGTCGCTGCAGGTCCGCGGCGTGAAGGCAGCGACCCTGCGCCACACGTCAGCGCAGCGAGCGTCGCCGTGCTCGATGAAGCCTCAGGCAACCTGCTCTATCAGCAAGATGCGTTTGCCCGTCGCGCGCCCGCGAGCATCACCAAGATCGCCACGACCATCGTTGCCCTGGAGCGCGGTCCAGACATCAAGACGGTCTACACGACCACGGTCAGCGCCTCGGCGTTGGTTCCCTGCGACGGCTCGTCAGTGATGGGTCTCGAGCCGAACGACCAGGTCAAGCTGGAGACGCTGCTGTTCGGCATGATGCTGCCGAGCGGCAACGACGCCGCCGAACAGGTCGCCGTCCTGCTCGGCGGCTCGCGTGAGCGATACGTGGCCTGGATGAACGAGAAAGTCGCTTCGTTGCAGCTGCGCGACACGCACTTCGTGACGCCCAGCGGCATGGATGCCGACGAGCACTATTCGAGTGCCTATGACATGGCCTTGTTGGGCCGCTACGCGATGCAGAACCCGGAGTTTCGGGTGCTGGCGTCGACGCCGTACTTCGTCGGAGACGAGTACTACATGCACAATCTGAATGCGCTGCTGACGAGTTACCCGGGGGCAGACGGGGTCAAGATCGGCTACACCGAGATCGCCGGTCGAACCATCGTTGCGTCGGCAACACGTGACGGACACCGCGTGTATGTCTCGCTGATGGCGAGCCGCAACCTGGCGGCCGACTGCATCGCCCTGTTCGATTGGGTGTGGAAGTCGTTCCGCTGGTGAGTCGCTTGTGCTTCAGGCCGTCGATAGCGAGCCGACGAAACCGCCGAAGGCCGCGCCGGTCAAGCCCAAACCGAGGACCATCGCCAACGGGTTGATGCCGCTGCCTAGCGGCATCACCATGCTGCCCAGTGCGCCCAGGATGATGCCGAGGATCAGACCCGCGGCCAGACCACGGGCGGCGCCCAGCTCGTGCAGGCGGCCAGCCAGGAGATCGTCGGCTTCGCCAAGGTGGCGCGGGCGGTCGAAAACGGACTCAGCGGTACCGTACACGGTCCCAAGAATGGCGCCGTAGACCAGGTGCAGGACAAAGTTGCCGATGATCGGCAGTGGGCCCGCGCCCAGCCCGAGGCCGAATGGCCCGCCGCCGATCAGCGGCATAACGATCAGCAAAGAGAAGAGCCACGGGATAAGGCCGAAGGTCACGCCTTTGCGCCACGCCGGACCGTTCAAGCGGGGTTCAAAGAACACGCCGTAAATGGCGGACCAGATCACTCCGCCGACCAGGAAGACAGCGGTCGCCTCGTACAGGACTGGCCCGGCCGTGTCGATAAACTGGTTGTGGGTCAGGGCGTCGAACCAGCCGCCCACGACCGGGATAGGTAAGCGGCCGAGGAGCACGGCGAAGGCATAGGCCACGGCAAAAGCAAGCACCATGGCCACCGAAGCGATGAAACCAGCGAGTACAGCGAGCAGCAACACGGCGTGGCGGGCCTCCTATGGCGAACGTACTCCCGTCAACAGGAGAAGTCCAGCGGGGGGCTGGGAGTTGGGAGTTGGGAGTTGGGAGTTGGGAGTTGGGGGGTGTACGTCGCCCCTAGCCCCTAGCCCCTAGCTCCTAGCTCCCAACTCCCCTCAGACCCGCTCGAAGCGGTCTACGTCCAGGACGAAGATGGTGGCGCCGCCTACTTCTACTTCTACGGGGTAGGGCAGAAAGAACTCGCCTGGCTCCATCACGGCTGGGATCGCGGTGATTTGTTGTTGCCGTGTCGTGCACGCTTCGCGAATCGTCTCGACCACCGTGTCGACGTCTTCTTCGTCCACCCCGACAAAGATCGTCGCGTTCGCTTCTCGCAAGAAGCCGCCGACGGTCTTGATGCGTGTCGCTCGAAAGCCACGATTCGACAACTGTGAGAGCAGCCCGTTGGCGTCCTCAGACTGCACCACTGCCACCACCAGCTTCACTGCTCTTACTCCAACTCCAGGTCAAGTCGTGACGCTACGGCGCGCCAGATGTCCTCTGCCAACGCGTCAACCGGCCGCTCCCCAGAGAAACACTGCCAGCGATCAGACTCCTCACCCGCGAGTCGCAGGTAAGCAGCGCGTACCCGTTCATGAAAAGCGAGCGTCTCGGCCTCGAAACGGTTCCATCCATCACCGGCGTGCTTGCGCGCAAGCCCCACCTCGACTGGCACATCCAGAAGAATCGACATGTCTGGCTTCACGCCGGCGGTGGCGAAGGATATCACCGAGCGGAGCTCAACTTCGTCAAGTCCGCGGCCGGCGCCTTGATATGCCAACGTCGAGTCCGCAAAGCGGTCGCACACCACCACCTCACCGCGCTCGAGCGCCGGCCGTATGACCTGTTCCACGAGCTGCGCCCGCGACGCATTCATCATCAACGCCTCAGCGCGGGGTTCCACGGTGAGGTCATCGCGCAGGAGCAGCAGCTGCCGCAGATGGTCGCCCAGGGGCGTACCGCCAGGCTCGTGTGTGTGCAGCGTCGGCCGGCCGCGCTGGCGCAGACGCTCGATCAGGAGTCGGCTCTGGACCGATTTACCAGAGCCCTCGGGCCCTTCCAACGTGATGAGCACCGCGTTCCGTGAGGTCAGTCTGCCTTAGCGATGCGCACACGACGATACGGTTCTTTACCCGTACTGCGAGAAGATAAGCTGTGCTGCTCGGCAAGCTGGTGCTGCAACCGCCTGATATAGGCGCTCTGCGGGGACAGCTCCACTGGTGCAGAGGTTTCTAGCACGCGGGCAATCGCGTCTTCGGTTTCGCGGAGCGCATTCTGGGCTGTCCCAGGCACCGGCGCGGCGTCGAGATGCGAGATATGCAGCAGCTCCTGCTCGATGTTGCCAGCCGAGTTCGAGCGCAAGACGTGCACCGGCACTCCGGTCGCTTCGGCATCGCGGAGCGCCTGCGGTTTGCGCCGATAGTAATTGCGCACGGTAAGCACGACGTCGGCCTGGTGCTGATCGGCAACAACCGTCGCTGGCAATCCCAGACTCCGTATCTGCGACTCGAGCCGCGAGCGATTGACGCCGAACGGGTAGATGCGCACCGATTGGCGACCGTTGCGATGCCCGCTCGGGCTCGTGCTGGCGGCGCCGCTCGCCGGCGGGGTGTGAGGTTCTGGTGGCGGGCGTCGATCGATGGTCGGTGAGGCGCGGCGCTCCTCGAAGCCGAACTCGTCGCTGATCGCCGACGTCCGCGGACGACCGCTCGTCGAGCGCGTCAGCGAGCTGAACGCTGGGCGGTCGGCGTCCGGCAAGGCCATGGTGCGGCCCGCGCGCGGAATCAGCGGCTCTTCGATCAGCACCTCGCCGTCGGCACCGCGCCGACGCACCGTGGGCAAAACGGCCTGGCCGCGCAGGACGCCGTCGACTACTTCTGCTACGTCCTCATGGACGGCGACGTGGCTCCAGTTCTGGATTTCGACGATGACATCGAATGTTGGTGGCGCCTTGCGCTCGAGGACCGACTTCTGCGTCCCGCGCCGGCGCGCTTCCTCGTCCGAGAGGGTGACGCTCTGGATGCCGCCGATCAGGTCGGACAGGGTCGGGTTCATCATCAGGTTTTCGAGCGTGTTGCCATGCGCGGTGGCGACCAGCTGGACGCCGCGCTCGGCGATCGTTCGAGCGGCGGTCGCCTCCAGCTCGGTACCGATCTCATCGATGACGATGACTTCAGGCATGTGGTTTTCGACGGCCTCGATCATGACCGCGTGCTGCATCGAGGGGGTCGGAACCTGCATGCGCCGTGCGCGACCGACGGCCGGGTGCGGGATATCGCCGTCGCCGCCGATCTCGTTGGACGTATCGACGATCATCACCCGTTTGCGCAAGTCATCAGCGAGCACGCGGGCGGCTTCGCGCAGCAGCGTGGTCTTGCCGACGCCCGGGCGGCCCATCATCAGAATGCTCCGACCCGACTCGACAATGTCACGGATGATGGCCACCGTGCCGAAGACGGCTCGCCCAACGCGGCAAGTGATGCCAACGATGCGGCCTTCGCGGTTGCGAATAGCCGAAATGCGGTGCAGCGTGCGCTCGATACCGGCGCGGTTGTCGTCACCGAACACGCCGATGCGCTGGACCACGTAGTCGATGTCCTCTTCGGTCACCGTGTGCGTCGAGAGCAGCACCTCACGGCCAGGCAAACGGGCCTCAGGCTCGCGGCCGAGGTCCATGACGACTTCGAGCAGCTCGCGCCGCTCCGGCATGGCGAGCAATGGATCGCAGATGTGCGGCGGCAGCACGGCGAGCAGCTGATCCAGGTCGTCGGTGACGATTTGAGCCAGCCCATTCAGGTTGGCCGGACGCGGTCTGTTCGGTTCCTGCATTGCCACCGGGCTATCCTCCGACAACGTTGGCCGTCACCAGGCGCGGCTCGCGGACACGGACCGCGAGCAGCCGCACGAACAGGTCGTGCTGGGCTGCACGACGAAAGCCGGCGCGCTGCAGGGCTGAGGCCAGGTAGGGCTGGTACTCGCGGACAGTGATATAGACGGGGGCTTTGGGACTCACTTGCAACAGCGCATATCGCACAAGTCGGTCCGCCGCATCTTCATACCGCGGATGGACCAGCAACTCCATATACTGGCTACGCTGCCCGAAGGTGACTTCGAGCCAACCGACCATCGAGGTGCCAAGCTCCCAAACGTATTGCTGACGCGAGCCGCTGAAGCTGGGCTGCCACCGCTTGCGGCCGGGATACAGCGCACCCCACTCCTCGAGCGTCATCGCCTCAGCGGCGCGCACCGGCGCCGGCACGGCGGCGTTGTAGAGCTGGAACAGCGTCTGCTCGTCGGCTCGCAAGCGCGGTCGCGCTTCGAAGACATCGGTGCGTTCGAACTTGGCGCCGGGCGCCAGCACGAACAGCTCGCTCGAGGTGAAGCGCTCGAACGCGGCGCGGCGGGCGACGTCTTGTGCGCGGGCGCCGGCGGTCGCTTCCAGGAACACCCGTCGCGCGGCATGCGAGCCGGCGCACGCGGCCACCTGTTCGAGCAGGTCGGCAGCAATCATGTTGTCGCCAGGCGGTGCATGCAACGCGGCTACATCCCACACCAGGCCGCCGGCGCGTGGTCGAGCAGTCGTCAGCCCCAGAAGTCGGCCATCGTGTTCGGCAACCCAGCCGCGCTGACCACCGGGACGATGGGCGAGCGATGTAGAAACAAGGTTCAAGTAAGGCATGCGGCCAGTCTCTGGCTCGACGCGCGGCCAATCGTGGGCCGTGATTTCGGACGCCCCAGTGCGTCGCTGGAACGATGCGAGCGCTACCACGTCGATGGGGCGCAGCGTGCGAACTAGCATCTTCTCAACGGGCCGGACCAGGCGTCATTATCGCATGACCCCACCCACTGTGAACGTTCTTTATGAGGCGACAGGACAGTGACGACGCCACCTCGCGGGGCGGTCGGTACGGCGATCCAGGTCATACTGCTGCTGCTGCTCGTATCGATCCTCGCCGGAGTGATCCTGCTGCTGCTCGCCGTTGCGTCGCTCGTAAATGTGCCGGGCCAGGTCGCCGGCGGGCTCGGCTCACAGTTGACGGGCGTCGCAGCCGACGCGAGTCGCGCCGCAAGCGGTGCCCAACAGGCGTTGCAAAACGTGACGGACCCGAACCATCCACCCAGCGGGCTGATCCAGGACAACGAGTTCGCGACGCTGCAGGTCGTCCATGCCGGCGAGACGCTGCCGGGCGGCACCCAGTACGTCATCAACCTGCGCGGTATCAAGCGCCGTGCGGGCGCCGACGCGCCGGAAAACGCCCTGTACGCCGAGATCCATGCCGAGCTACGCCAGCCGCGGGAGATCAGGCTGCTGGGCCAACTCTTGCGATCAGACAGCGATCCACATGACCACGTCGTCTACAAAGGCGAGACGTTCAGAATTGCGCGAGCCTTGTATCGCGTGAACTGGCTCAGCGAAGCCGACCGCGCGTTCGCCGTCGCCGCCTACCGTCTGCCAGATACCGTGAGCGCACCCCTGAAGTTCGACTATGAGTGATCTGCTGGACCTGGATCTCGACGTCGATGGGCCGAACCCATGGAAAATAGAGAGTTCGCGTGTCATTTACGACAACGGCCGCCTGCGGCTGCGCGAAGATGCGGTCATCCAACCCGACGGCGCGCCGGGCATGTACACCTTCCTCGAAGCCGCCTGGCCGGTCGTTGCCGTCGTGCCACTCTCGGCAGACAACGAGGTTTATCTGGTCCGTCAGTGGCGATATCCGTGGCAGCGCAATTCATGGGAGATTCCAGCGGGCCACGGCGAGCCGAACGAATCGCCTCTCGACAGCGCCAAGCGTGAGCTGGCGGAAGAAGTTGGCTTGCGCGCAGGCTCCTGGGAGTCTCTGGGAAGTGGCTTTTCGAGCGCCAGCTTCGACGCGCGCTATCACCTGTTTCTGGCGCGGGACTTGTCGGCCAACGACCGCCGCGCCGAGCGTGATGGTGCTGAGCAGGACATGATCGCCAGGCGAGTGCCGCTGAGCCAGGCTGTCCAGGCGGCAATGGATGGGCGCATCGAACACAGCATGAGTGTGGTCGGTCTGCTGCGTGTTGCCCGGCGGCTCGGGCTATGACGTTTGACCCATGGGCAGCGCAATGCTAGAAAGTGCTACGCCGTGATCCGCGCGAGTCGCATTCTGGTGCCGGTGAACGGCAATCCGACAGACGATGAAGCCGTGGCGCTGGCGTGCGAGATTGCGCGGCGTGGCAAGGCAGCCGTCTATGCCATCTACGTCATCGAGGTGAAGCGCACGCTGCCGCTCGATGTCGATCTACCGCCCGAGGCCGCAAAGGGTGACACCGTTCTGGCTCGGGCAGAGCATGTCGCCGACGAATTCGGTGTCGAGCTCGAGACAGAAATACTGCAAGCCCGCGACGTGGGCACCGCAATCGTCGATGAAGCCCTGGAGCGCGAAGTCGACCTGGTCGTCATGGGCATCGGTTACAAGCGCAAGTTTGGTGAGTTTGACCTGGGTCATACCGCCCCGTACGTATTGAAGAATGCGCCATGCCGGGTGTGGCTGGCGCGTGCCGCGCCCGGCGTAGTTGCCGCCACGACGCCCGCTCCCCGTCCAGCGGGTGAGCACGGCCACAACCGCTGATCCGTCAATAGGAGGCTCATACGTTCGTCATCATCATGGGATGTGGTCGCGTTGGTGCGCGTCTGAGTTTGATGCTGACCCATGCCGGTCATGAAGTGACCGTTATGGACCTCAAGTCATCTGCCTTCGGCCGGCTGGGCCCAGATTTCAAAGGCACCACGATTCTGGGGAACGGCATCGACCAGGAAGTGCTCAAACGAGCAGGCATCGAGCGCGCCGACGCATTCGTCGCTGCCACACAAGGTGACAACCGCAACATCATGGCCTCCCAGGTCGCCAAACACATTTTCGGCGTCAAACGCGTCGTGACCCGGATCTACGATCCGCTGCGCTCCGATACATTTGCCGCGCTTGGCCTGCAGGCCATCAGCCCGACCATCATCGGCGCCAACTCGTTCTACGAAGAGCTGACCGGTGAACCCGCGCCAGCCGTGCCGGTCTAGGCTCAGATGTACGCCATCATCGCCGGCGGAGGCAAGGTCGGGTTCTTTCTGGCGCGCGAGTTGATCGAACAGGGCCAGGAGGTCCTGATCATCGAACAGAACAGTGAGCGGGCCGAATTCATCGCCAATGAGCTCGGCAACGTCGTGCTGCGCGGCAACGCCGACGAGGCCAGCACGCTGGCTGAAGCTGGCGCCGAACGGGCCGATGTCGTAGTCGCCGTGACAGGCGATGACGAGGACAACCTGGTGCTGCTCCAGGTTGCCAAACGGCGCTTCGGCACCAGGCGGACGATCGCCCGCATCAACGACCCGCGTAACGAGAACCTGTTCCGCCTGCTTGGCATCGATGCGACGGTCAACGCGACGCAGGTGATGCTGTCTGTTCTGGAGCAGGAGATTCCGCAAGCCAACCTGGTGCCGCTATTGCGATTGCGCAACACGGACATCGAGGTGGTCGAGGCCATCGTCGACAGCAAGAGTCGGGTGACGGGCATACCGTTGCGCGATCTCGACCTGCCGCCAGAGAGCACAGTCGCCGTCATCATCCGCAACAGCAGCGCGTTTTTCCCGAACGGAGCGACGGTGCTCGAGCCAGGTGATGAGGTGATCGCCTTCACGCGCAGCGTGCACGAGCCGCGGCTACGCGCGCTGTTCTTTACTGACCGTTAGCTGGCGCGCCTGGTTGGGGCGCCGTCTTTTTCCCACTCGGGCATGAACTTGGTCCAGCCCGCGAATCGGTCGCTCTCCAGGTACTGGTGGAACAGGTAGTAACTGGTCGCGCGTGGCTCGCTCGGTTGGCGGCGCAGCAGCATCCTGGCTTCGTCTGGCGTGCGGCCACCTTTGCGATGGTTGCACGAGCGGCAGGCACTGACCAGGTTGTCCCAGCTGTGACGGCCACCGCGATGGCGCGGCATCACATGGTCGAGCGTCAGGTCGCGTGTGCGAATTCCGCAGTACTGACAGGCGTGATGATCGCGCACGAAGATCTCGCGACGAGTCAAGCGAACGCGTGGCCGCGGCCGTTTGATCATGTAGACCAGCCGAATGACGGATGGCCGCGGAAAGAGGCGATTGGGAGTCCGAATGGGAGCTTCGGCATGCTCCAGGACTTCTGCCTTGCCGCCATCCACCAGCACCAGAGCCCGGCGCGCGTTGCACACGTTCAGCGGCTCATAATTCTGGTTCAGCACCAAGACAGCGCTCACCATTTATCTCCTAGTGCGTATCAGAAAGGAATCCGTCGCGGATTCAAGTTGCAGCATATCTGTCTCAATCGAGATCGATTGTAGCAACC
>DASYKL010000664.1:0-3553 GCA_035995405.1 Chloroflexota bacterium | reverse complement strand
CGGGTTGTGCTGCCGTTCGTGCCCGATCGTCGTCTCCTGCATGTGCCCCGGCAACACGCGAGTGTCCTCCGGCAGCGAGTACAGCCGCTGGCTAATACTGCGCAGAATCTGCTCGGAATCGCCGCCAGGCAGATCCGTCCGGCCGATCGACTCACGAAACAAGGTGTCACCGCTGAACAGCAGGCGCGCGTCGGCGGCGTACAGACACAAGCTGCCAGGCGTATGGCCCGGCGTATGAATCACTCTGACGCTCACGCCCGCGATCTCGAGGTCCTGCCCATCAGTAGGAAACGCATCAGGCACCGGCGCCGGCGGCACCTCGGCCCCCAGCCACCGCCGAGCCGATTCGGGCATGGCCTCCGCGATCGGCAAATCGCTCGCGTGCAACAGGAACGGCGCGCCGGTTGCCTCGACGATCGCGCGCGCAGCCATGATGTGATCCAGATGGGCATGGCTGGCAACGACCCGCGTGATCCGCACCCCCATGTCGCGAGCGAGGGCGAGGATCTGCTCGGGTTCGTCGCCTGGATCGATGACGCAGGCTTCCCCGCGCTGACGCGAGCCGACGATCCAACAGTTTTCGCGAAACAGCCCGACCACCACGCCGCGGACCTCGAGCTCCACGACTTGCGCTTCACCAGTCATACGTACGTTTCAGACTAAGCGGCTGGCAGTGGCTCTGGCGAATCGCACCTGTGCAGGAGGGTGGTCGACCCGAGTGCGCGCCAGCTCGAACCATGGCCTATCGGCGCCCGCCCTGACGCCACGTCCCACCGCCACCTGCCATCCTGGTCCCGCCGCGAGCCGTCCCTGCCCGCGCCAGCGACAACGACGGCCCTGTCGCTCGCAAAAAAGCGCCGCCTCGCCCTACGTACGGCGCCAGCGCAAACCGGCCGCCGAAACTCGTTGCTCATCGACCCGCGTGCAGCTATCCTGCCGGTACTCGAGTCACTCTCGGCCCGAGTCAGGACACCTTTGCACCGCCCCAAGCTGGGAGGAAAGGAGAACCTGATCCATGGCTGGCGTCACGCTAGACCACATCAGCAAGAAGTACGGCGAGGTCACCGCCGTCAACGACCTCAACATTCAGATCCGTGACCAGGAATTTCTCGTGCTGGTCGGCCCGTCGGGCTGCGGCAAGAGCACGGCCTTGCGCATGATCGCCGGGCTCGAAGAGATCACCGGCGGTGACCTCTATATCGGCGACCGACGGGTCAACGACGTCGCGCCCAAAGACCGCGACATCGCCATGGTTTTCCAGAGCTACGCGCTCTATCCGCATATGTCGGTCTACGACAACATGGCGTTTGGCCTGAAGCTGCGCAAGCGGCCGAAGCCAGAGATCGAGCGACGCGTCAAGGAAGCCGCCGAGTTGCTCGGCCTGCAGAACCTGCTCCAGCGCAAACCGAAGCAGCTATCAGGTGGTCAGCGGCAGCGCGTGGCGCTCGGGCGAGCCATCGTCCGCGAGCCGCAGGTCTTCCTCATGGACGAGCCGCTGTCGAACCTCGACGCCAAGCTCCGCGTCGAGACGCGCGCCGGCCTCATCAAGCTGCACCAGCGACTGCAGACGACCACGGTCTACGTCACCCATGACCAGACCGAGGCTATGACGATGGGTCATCGCATCGCCGTTTTGCGCGACGGTTTGCTGCAGCAGCTGGATACACCCCAGACGCTGTACGACCGGCCGTCGAACCTGTTCGTGGCTGGCTTCATCGGCAGCCCGGCGATGAACTTCTTCCCGGGCCAGCTAGCGGCCGAGAACAACGGTCAGGACCTGTGGGTTCAGAGCACTGGTATGAAGCTCAAATTGCCCGAGACCATTCGTGGCAAGCTCGCCTCACAGACGGGCAAAGAGATCGTCTTCGGCATTCGACCCGAGCACATCCACCACAAGTCGGAAGTGCCGAATGCCGAGGCAGGACGGATCGCTACAGTCAACGTGTCGGTGGTCGAACCCCTCGGCTCGGAGGTGTTCGCCTATCTGTCGTCAGACGGGCACGAGTTCATCGCCCGCATGGACGCCACGGCGCAGCCGAAACCAGGTGAAACGATCGACACGGTGTTTGACACGGAGCACCTGCACATCTTTGACAAGGAAACCGAGCAAGCGTTGGCATAGTGCTCGGTATGTGCCTCGAGTGTGAGGCGCTGTTCAGAGTCAATCAGTCCAGGCGGGCCCCACCAGTTCGGTGAGGCCCGCCTTTTTGTTATCGCCGAGGGCGTGGGAGCGCTACCGCCGCGGAACCGCGACCGGCCGCGCGGAATGAGCGTCAGAGTTCGCCAGCAGTGCTACGGATGAGCGCGGAGGCCCAGTTAACGCCGACCTGGAGCCAGCCCGTCAGTCGCGGCGGATATACACATTGCGCAGCAACGGATCCTGCGGATCAATTGGCGCGTACGCCTGCTGGATATACGCGAAAACGGCTGCACCGTACTCTGCTGGAATCGGCAGCGGAAACAACCAGTCAATACGTTTATCAGCCTCGAAGACGATGACCGCGGGTCGCACGGTTTGCAAGTCGTGCAGAACTGCCGCGGTGATTTCCGGTGACTCCGCCAGCCACGGGTGGTAGTACGTGTAGGCCGACGCCGGCAGGCGACCGGTGTCGAGATACACGGACGGGTCCAGCGGTGCGACCCAGATGCGGTCGGTGGGGGCACTCGCTGCTGCGACGGCCGCGGAGTAGGGCGATTGCAACCCGTCGCCGCGCCGCAAATGCAGCACGAAACCGCCAATATCATGAAAGAAGACCGCGCCGTAGGCAATAACCACTACCGCAGCCGCCACCTGGAGTATCGGTTGGACAGAACTCCGCGTGGATCGCGGCACGCCATTACCCGCACTTGTGGGCGCCGGAACGGCTGGAGCGGCGCCAGCGGCAAGCGACGTCAGTGGGTTGGTTGGCATGGTGCCCGCACCGCCACCAAGGCGTGCAGCAACCTGATCGTCAGCGGTCCGTTGGGCCAACGTACTGATCGCAAGGCGCCAGATCACGTCAGCGGCGTACGCGAGTACCAGCGCCAGGCTGGCAAACGACAACACGAAATACGGTGCGCCGTGGTACCCGGGCCCGCGCATCCGCGACAGAAACACCAATGCAACAAAAAAGCTGGCGAACAGCCGACCGCGCGTCCGCCACACCACGAAAATCGCCGCCAGATTGCTCAGCAGCAACACCGTTTCGACTTCGCGCCAGGCACCTGGTCGGAGATACGTGACGATGAGTCCGGCAAATTCCGCGGCGGCGTTGCGCAACATCGTCAGCGGATCGCCGCCGATGTCGTAGTGGGCGTAATAGCGCTGGTTGAAAACAAACGCGTCGGTGATGAACGTGCTCAGGGTCCCTTGCTGGAGCAGGACCAACAGCATCGCCACATGCGGTGCGACCAGGATGGCGACAAACATGCTTTCCGTACGCCAGGCGCTGCGGAGTACGCCGTGGTCTGTCAACTGGCCAGGCGCGCTCCATCTGCGGACGACGTAGTACGCCGCCATAAGTGCGAGCGGATAGATGCTGATGAGCGTCGATTGCAGCGCGGCGAATATGCA
>DASYKL010000663.1:0-7338 GCA_035995405.1 Chloroflexota bacterium | reverse complement strand
CGAAAACGTGCGGCAGATCCTCAGCCGGAATCCCCAGACCACAGTCGGTGACGATGATCGTCGCCTGGTCGTCGTCGGCGGTCACCTGAACCCGCACACTGCCACCCTGCGGGCTGTACTTGATGGCGTTGCCCACCAGGTTGTCCAGGACGCGCACCATCCGCGACGCGTCAAATTGGCCGACAACGTCGGAACGCTCAGCTTCGATCGTAATGGTGTGACGCTTGGTGCCGAGAGCGTGTTCGGCAACCACGAGGCGTACCAGCTGCAGCAGGTCGGTCGTGGCGAGCATCAAATGCAGGTCGTCGGCCGATTTCACTGTGGCGACCTCGAGCAGCTCATCAATCCAGCGGGCCATGCGCGTGACTGCCCGTTCGATCTGCTCGGCCGCGGCAGCTGGCGGATCGTGCCGACGACGCCGTAGTAGCTGGGCTTGCAGCTTGATGACGGTCAGTGGTGTCCGTAGATCGTGCGTCACTCCCGTGAGCATGGCGTCGCGCATCTGAATCGACTCTGCCAACTGGGTGTTGCGAGCGGCCAGCTCAGCGTGCCAGGCGCGCTGTCGACGCCCAACGACTTCAGCTGTGCGGTCCATCAGATATGCCACCGCGCTCGAGGTCAGCACGAAAAAGACGGTGTAGAACACCGGGTCCGTAAGGTGTCGCGGCTCGAACACCATCGCGTTGCTGAAGATCAGCTGCAGGCGGCTGATCAACACCGCCAGGCCGGCGACCCCGGCCATCAACCATCCCCCACGACGCCGGTGCGTCGCCGCCGCGGCTACGACGAACAGCACATAGACCGCGTCGTAATAGGCGTTATGGAGGAACGCGTGATAGTTGACCAGGACCAGGTACACCAGCACGCAGTCAAGCACCCGCAGCAACAGCTGATGGCGCAGCAAGAGGTGCGGTCGATAGCGCGCCAGGAGCCAGACCCAGCTATAGGAGCCGATGACGGCTATCGCGATGAACAGTGCGGAACCGAGGGCTGGTGCGCCGGAAGCAAGCAGCACCAGCACGGGCATGAGCAGAAAGCTCAGCCGCAGCCATTGCAGCAGACGCTCGAATTCGAGGCGCTCGCCCGGATCGAAGATCTCGCTGGTTTCGTGTGCCTCCAGCGGCGGCTCGCTCCCGGCGGAGCTCGGGATCATGTACCGCAACTCTAGGATCAGTCTGGTGCGTGTGTCAGCCACCAGATGGGGGACATTTACCCGAGCCAGGCCCACAATACGGAAGCCGTGCTACCGTTCAGGCCGTATGGACCGCGCGACTTTCTTCGCGATCATGGGTGCATTCCCGACTGGCGTGGGTATCGTCACGACCGTTGACGAGAACAACGAGCCAAAGGGTCTGACGACCAATGCTCTCTGCAGCGTCTCGGCTGAACCGCCGTTACTGCTCATGTGCGTCGACAAACGAAGCAACACGCTTCCCTCGCTGCAGCACACGCGCAAGTTCGTCGTGAACTACCTGTCTGAGGGGCGAGGTGATCTGGCAAATCTGTTCGCCTCGAAAGAGCCGGACAAGTTCAAAGGTATCGCCTGGCGGCCGGCAAGCAATGGCATGCCGTGGCTGCATAACGACACCATCTCGCACGCCGAATGCACGATTTCGCAGGAGATCGATGCCGGTGACCATGTCGTCTTCCTCGGCGAGGTCGAGGACGGGCAGCCTCCGGCACCGGGCACCAAACCGTTGATGTACTTTCGGCGGACGTACGGCACCTGGCCGGACTAGGCGATCAGCGGATGTGGATCAGGACCATCCCGGCGATCTGACTTACCAGACAGAGCACGATCAGAATTGCGAGGAACGCGGCCAGGCGGCTCGGCCGTGCCGGCATGGGCTCATGCCTCAGGACACGCCGCCGCTGACCGCCAAAACGGGGTAGGTCCGAACCGCCTTCGAGGATCCGCAAGTGCGACAACTCTTCGCGCTCGACGGTGCGGTCGCGCGGGTCGCTGCACGAGCGCGACAGGACATACGGCAGCAGGTCGTCGCCATCGGCGAGGAGCGCGCTGAGGCGCGCCTGGGCGACCTTCACCTCTAGCGGCTGACGCTGGGCAGCCAGTAACGTCGCGCGTAGGGCGGCGAGCTCTTCATTCTCCATGGCGACCCAATCGTTGAGTGTAGGCAAACACTGGGGAGTCATCCAAGAGGTCCGGCTACACTGGCCGAGATGACACGGGAAGAGCGACTGCAACAGCTCGAGCAGACCGTCCAGCAACTGATTGAGCACATCGAGCGCTTGCCGGCAGACGTGTTGTATCGCCAGCCGCGCGAGGGCGAGTGGGCCGTCATGAGCACCCTGGCGCATCTGGCAGAGCTGCTGCCGTATTGGGCCCACCAGGCAGACGCCATCGTTCGGGCACCAGGTCGGCCGTTCGGTCGAACGCATGAAGACCCAGACCGCATCGCCGCGGTCGAGCGCCACGGCCACGATTCGCTGGACGCTATCGTGCCGCGCTTGCGGGCCAGCCTTGACGAGTGCTTACGGACGCTCCGCGCCTTGCCTGCCGAGGCTTGGCAAGTGGCCGGCCTCCACGCGACGCGGGGCTCGATGACCGTCGAGCAGGTGGTCGACGCGTTTCTATGCAGTCATGCCGTCGAGCATGCCGTACAGACGCAGGCGACGCTCCAGGCGCTGCGAGAAAAATCCGAAGCGACGTAGCTTGTTAGGGCCGCACGCCGAGGCGGGCGAGCACCCAATCACGTGCGGGTTGGGAGAGCTGCAGTTTCACGTCCTGGCTGGTGCGACGCGAAGACAGCCAGTCGGAGAACGCCTTCTGGCGCTGTGTGGTGAGCTGCGTGTCGGCGATTGCGCGAGCAGGATCACGCTCCAGGACCTGGATGACGTGGAAGCCGTTGGCGCCCTGGACGACGTCACTGGTCTGGCCAGGCTGGAGTGCGAAAGCCGCATCTTCGAACGGCTTGTCCATGACGCCTCGACCAAACCAGCCGAGATCGCCGCCCTTGTCTTTTGAGCCCGGGTCAATCGAGACCTGCTGAGCGAGCGTGGCGAAGTCCGCCCCGCCCTGCAGCTGGGTCAGGACGTCGGTCGCTTGTTGCTGCGTTGCGACCAGGATGTGGCGGGCGTGGACTTGTTCCTGCGTCGCCGCCACCTGCTCCTCGCCGATAGCGGTCGTGACCTTCTCGCGGAGCATGCTCTGCTCCAGCTTGGCGCGGAACTCGGATTCGGTCAGGTTGTTGCGATCGAGCAGCGACTGCAGGCCTGTGCCGTAGGCAGCTGTTTCCAGGGTCGGCACCGGTGTCGGCGAACCCTGTGGCGAGGGCGACGGAGAAGGCACGGCCGTCGGTGTTGGAACGGCCGTTTCTTGCGGTGCGACCGCTGGGTCAGGTGTGCTGACCGGCTCGGCCGTAGGTGTGGGATTCGTCGCCGCCTGGAAATCGGCGACCGTCTGGCGCTCTTTGTCGTCCAGCTCGGCGGCTGTGACGCTGATACCGCGGCGGGCGGCTTCCTGAGCGATCACGTGCTGATCGATCAGATCGTTGATCGTCTGATCCGGCAGACTGCGCTTTTGCGAGTCGACGTACGACGCAATGTTGGCGCCCGTCCCGAGCGTCTTGGCTTGCGCGTCGAGTGCGCGAACGGCCGGTCTGATCTCGTCGAGGAGCTGGGTCGCGGTAATGCTGTCGGGGCCAATCTGAGCTACGACTTCATTAGCTCGAACGACGTTGTCGTAAAAGATGCCCCCGCCAAAGATGAGCACCACCAGCCCGACCAGCACGCCGATGGCGATGTAGAGCGTGTGTTGCTGGTGTTGTTCGCGCTGCCACCTGGATTGTTGGCGGCGACTCGGAGCGGCAGCCGCGGCGCGAACCGCGGCGCTTTTACTCTCGTGGGCCGCTCGGACGCGGCGGGTTGGTGGTGGGGTATTGCGCATAGTGGAGTGCGAAACGCTGGGAGCGGCGCTCAGGCCTCCGCGCTGGCGACAGTCGCCGGGGCTGGTGCCTCTGCAGTGCCGTTGGGGGCGGCTGCCGCGGCCGGTGCTTCGGCGGGAGCAGCTTCAGGCGCAGACGCTTCGGCGGGAGCCGTCGCCGCCTGGCCGTCCACCGGTGCCTCGACGCCTTCTGGCTCATCGCGCCGTGGACCGCGCGAGCCGCGGAAGGGACCCGCGCCGGGCTCACGAACCAACACACCAGTAATGCGAATGTGCTCGGCGGTGAACGGCAGCAGAGCCAACTGTCGAGCGCGCTTCAACGCGACGTTCAGCGACCGCTGGTGGGCTGCACAGGTACCGGTTTTGCGTCGCGGCTCGATCTTGCCGCGCTCGGACAGGAATCGGCGCAGACGACCGAGATCCTTGTAGTCGACGATTTTGATCTTGTCGACGCAGAATTGGCAGACCTTGCGGCGGGGGGTGAACTTGCGACCTCCGCCGCCGCCACCGCCACCACCGAACTCACCGGGACGTCGACGTGGACCAGGTCGGGCGCCGCCGGGACCGCCGGCGCTGGAAGAACTCATTACCACTGCGGTGTGGATCCTTTCTCTGGGTAGCAGCCCTTCGTGCAAGGAGGGCAGAAAGGTCGAAAGAGTATAGCCCGCGAAAGTCGGGCCCTAGGGTCGTTTGGCCGTCGCTTCAGAACGGCAAATCCTCGAGGTCGGCGGCATCGTCGGCAGGTGGCGGGGCGCGGCGCGCCGGCGCCGGCCGAGGCTGCGCTGGGGCACTATCAAACTCGCTGCCGCCCGCGCCAAATTCTCCGCCCTCGGCCCGTGGCCGGTTATCGGCGAACAGCACGTCATCGGCGACGACGTCCAGGCTCGGCTGCGGCTGGTTACTGCGATCGAGATACGCAGATGCTTCCAACCGACCGAACACGATGATGCGCGTCCCTTTGGCCAGCCGGCCGCTGCCGAGTTGTTCCGATAGCCGCTCGGCCAGTCGACCGAACGTCGTCACGCGATACCAGTTCGTGGCGTCGACCCAATCGCGTGAATCGGCGTCCTTTTTGCGGTAGTTGGAAGCCACGCGGCACGTCACGACCGGCTTGCCGTCGGCTGTGTAACGCACCTCTGGCTCGACTCCCAGGTTTCCGACCAGCGTCAGTTTGGCGACCATCAGCCTGAGTCCTGGCTCTACTCGGGCGCCGCGACAGGTTCGGGTGCAGGCGTCGGAGCAGGCGCGGGTGCGGCGGCTGGCCCGGGCGCATGGGCTTGCGCAGCCGGCGCCGATTGGCTTGCTTGACCTGGCTGCGGCAGACCGTCGGCACGCACCAGGAGATGACGCATCACGTTCTCGGTGAGCTTCAACGCCCGCTCGATCTCGACCGCCGCCGTGTTAGGCAACTGCACGCGACTGAGCACGTAGTACCCGTCGCGGAATCGGCCGATGGGGTAGGCCAATCGCTTACGGCCCCACACATCGACACTGTCGATGGTGCCACCGCGCTGCGTCACCATGGTCTGGATTCGTGTATTCAGGGCCTCGATGGCCGCTTCGTCAAGGTTTGGGTCAAGTACGACCGTTAGTTCGTAATCTCGCACCGCCCCTCCTTTCTCTGGGTTGCAGCCCCACGCGCCAGGCGGGGGCAGAAAGGTGGATTTTGTTAAATCGCTGGAGTATAGCCGAGCAGCATCACTGCCAGCCGTATCGCTCTTCGGCCCACGGGTCGCCGCGCATGTGATATCCGAACTGCTCCCAGAAGCCAGGTTTGTCGCCAGCCATGAACTCAAGGCCGCGAACCCACTTGGCACTCTTCCAGAAGTACAGGTGGGGTATGAACAAACGCAGTGGCCAGCCGTGCTCGGCGCTGATCGGTTCGCCATTGCGGGTGTCGACGAGCATGTTCTCGGGACGCAGAAAGTCATCGAGCGTGAGATTCGCGGTGAAGTTGCCTTCGGCGTGAACCATGACGTGCGTCGCCTCTGGCTTGAGCTGGACGAGCTTCATGACTTCCGTGACCGGTACACCTTCCCACGTGCTGTCGAGCATCGACCAGCGGGTGACGCAGTGCACGTCGGCTGTAACTGCCTGGCGCGGCAACGCTTTGAACTGGTCGTACGTCAGCCGCACGGGCGCCTCGACGAGCCCATCGATCGAAAAGTCCCACTTGGCGATGTCGATTTTTGGCACGCCGCCATAGTGCAGGACGGGCCACTTCTCGGTCAGGTACTGACCTGGCGGCAGGCGGTCGGCAACCGCTTTCTCTCGCTCGTTGAGATTGCGGCGGAAGAAGTTGAACGCCTTGGCGCTGGGAGTCTAGCGCGAATACGGCGTTGAGCGGTTATGCTGTGGCCAACCCGCTGGAGGGTGTGTCTTGGCGGCAACCGACTCTGCAGATGTTGTGATCGAACCAGTCAAGCGGAGCCGCATCTACGAGCACATCGTGGAGCAGATCCACGCCCTGATCCGCGAAGGCCGCTGGGCGCCGGGCGACCAGATTCCACCCGAGCGCGAGCTGGCAGAGCGCTTTCAGGTCTCGCGCACGTCCGTCCGCGAAGCGCTGCGAGCACTTGAGATGCAAGGCATCATCGAGAGCAAACAGGGCGGCGGAACGTTCGTCCGCACGGCCGACACGGAGGCTCTGGTGCCGCCGCTTGCGGCGGCTATCTTGCGCGGTCAGCGCGAAATGGCGGAGGTCCTGGAAGTGCGGGAGCTGATCGAGCCGGGGATTGCTCGGCTCGCTGCCGCGCGAGCTTCAGATGAGCTGGTGGCTGAGCTCGAGAGCTTGCTTGAACGGCAACGGCAGTGCATCGAGGCTGGTCGACCGTTTATCGACGAGGACACCGCGTTTCATTACACACTGGCTCGGGCGGCTGACAACCACATCCTGCTGCGGCTGCACAACGTCATCCTGGACGTGCTGCGCGAGTCGCGGCAGAGCTATCTGCACGTGGCCGACCGGCCCCAAACGAGCCTGCGCGGGCACGAAGCCATCCTGTCAGCGGTCAGAGCCCATAACCCCGAAGGGGCCTACAACGCCTCGCTGGCGCACATCAGCGAGGTCCGCGACAAGATCCTTCACGCGCTCGAAAACCCACCCGCCTGAGTCAAACGACGCAGTCCGTTCCGCCCGCTGGCGCTTGGCCTCCTCAGCCGAAAGCGGGTGGGCGTTTCTCTTTGAAGGCTGCTACGCCTTCGCCGAAATCGGGATGGCGGCTGGCGATCGTTTGATAGCTGGCCTCGATGTCCAGCACGCGATCGAGCGGCAGCTCGTGTGCCTGATTGACGGCGCGCTTGATCAAGGCCAGTGTCTTGGCCGGCCCGTGCGCCAGCCGCGCCGCAATGGCCTGCGTGTGGGTGAGCACGTCGCCGTCCGGCAGGATTTTGTTGACCATGCCCAGCTCGAACGCCTCTTGCGCCCCGACGGC
>DASYKL010000662.1:0-3466 GCA_035995405.1 Chloroflexota bacterium | reverse complement strand
CCCGCCGAGCCACAGGTCGCCGTGGTCGACAATGGCTACGTCCCCGCGCAGATCGAAATCAAGCTGGGTACGAACGTCCACTGGGTCAACAGCGGCGGCGATGGCCACGATGTCACGGGCACCGGGCCAGGAGGCGCATGGCGCTCGGGTCCACTGGGACCGATGGACACGTATCAGCGGCCATTTGCTCTTCCCGGTACATACGACTACGTATGCACCGTCCATCCTGAGATGCGCGGGCGGGTCACCGTCGTTCAGCCCTGAACTGAGTTGCTTGACGCCAGCTTGGCAAGGGACTGAGAATGGCCACACGGGGTTTGCGCTGGCGTGGCCTTCCACTCAAAGCGTTTGCTGCTTTGGCAGAAGCAGCCGTGCTGAGCGGGCCCCCTTTGTCCGTTTTGGCCGTCGCGCGCGCTCGTGCGAGGGGAGGTCCTTATGCCAGAAGGTAGTGGTCCGGCAGGTCCGGAGCCGTCCGAAGTCGAGTCGTCCAGCGGAGAGCACATTCGCCCTCTGGCTACCCGTCGCGACTTTCTAGTCGGTGCCGGTGCAGGCGCAGTCGCCGTTGGTGTCGTGGCGGGAGCAGGGATAGCCGTTTCACGGGGTAATACCCAGACGACGACCGCACCCGCCGTTCAAACCGGACCAGGTGGTCCGGCCGTCGCAGTTCCCCCAGCCCAGGTGGCCCAGCCGGCGACCGGCTCACAGACCGCCCCACAGCAGCCTCAGGCCGCCGCGGCGACGCAATTGCCGCCGACGATGCGGCGCGTTTCGTTAAACATCGACGGCGTCAACCACGACGCTACAGTTGACGTTCGCGACAGCCTCTGGGAAACGATGACCCGCGAGCTCAACATGGCCAGCTCAAATCTGGGCTGCGACCGTGCGCAATGCGGCGCGTGCACCGTCGTCGTGGATGGTCGAGCCGTCAATGGCTGTTCGATCTACTCTGCGCGACTTGGCCGCGGTCAGAAAATCATGACCGTCGCGTCGCTGGCCAAAGCCCCCGGCATCGACGGTCTGCATCCCATTCAGCGCGCCTTCTGGGAGGACGGCGGCTTCCAGTGCGGCATCTGTACGCGCGGCTTCATCATGTCCACGTACGCCCTGCTGACCGCCAATCCAAAGCCGTCGGATGCCGAGATCACTGAAGGGCTCTCAGGCAACATCTGCCGCTGCGGTGAGTACGCCAAGATCTACACCGCCGTGAAGAACGCCTCGACCGAGATGGGCGGCGGAACCGTGACCCACACCGCGCCGACCAGCGCTTTCATCGTTGCGCCAGTGGCGGCTGCCCCGGCCAACACGACCACCGCGCCAGTCGCCGGCACCTCCAAAGAGTTCGAATACGTCCAGGCACTGCCCACTATCGAGGAGTACGAGCCGCTGGCTTCGCAGATCAAGCCGCGCGCAGGCGTCATCGAAGTCACAGGCAGCGAGCGCACGATCACGGTCAAGTGGGATCCGGCTAAGGTCGACGAGGCTGGCGTCCGCAAGTACCTGGCCGACGCCGGGCACCCGGTCAAGTAGGCAGGGGAACCAACAAGATGGCAATCAAAATTGATCTCTTGCGGGTCGCGCAGGACGCGAAGTACGCGGCCTCGCTGAGCCCAGAAGAATTGG
The DNA here is from genome assembly GCA_035995405.1 of Chloroflexota bacterium. Taxonomy (GTDB): domain Bacteria; phylum Chloroflexota; class UBA6077; order UBA6077; family CF-72; genus CF-72. Next base: position 1,846 of record DASYKL010000662.1, on the reverse strand, counting down.
CCACCGTCGGCGCCTCCGCCGAGTGGCTGCAGCTGGTCGCGGAGCAGCGCGAGCTCGTCGCTGGGGCGATGCAGACGCATGCCACACTGGCGCCTGGCTTTGCCCAGGTTCAGCCACCGGCTACACCAGCCAACGTCTTAAACGGGCCATACACCATCGTCGGCTCCAAAGTCCCGCGCGTTCACGGCCTGGGTGTCGTGACGGGTCAGGGTCAATACACCGAGCACATGACGATGCCCGGCACCCTCTACACGCGTACGCTGCGCAGCCCGCATCCGCACGCGCGCATCAAGAGCGTCGATATCACCAAGGCCGAGCAGTTCCCTGGCGTCCACGCCGTCCTGTATCGGGGCAATCTGCCCGCGATGTACCAGGACGTCAAACTCGGCAGCGGCCCGCCTGATCGCGGTCTGTTCGACGAAGAGGTTTTTGAAGTCGGGGCACCTGTGGCTATCGTGGCCGCCGACAGCGAGCACATCGCCGACGAAGCCTCGCGCATGATCGAGGTCCAGTACGAGATCCTGCCCGCGTCGCTCGACTTCATGGAGGCCATGAAGGCGACCACGCCAAAACAGTTCGACTCGAAGCTGGATGGCCTGGTTCTGGCCGTGACGCCGCCGCTGGTGCGCGGCAATCCCGACCAGAAAGGCGACGTTCAGATCGACGTTATCGCCAGCAAGTCAGTCGAAAACCACCTCGCTCTCCCCCCCCCCCCCTCCATCTCGTGGTGGGAAAATGACAAGCTGGTCATGTACTACACCAACCAGTGGGCCCACGGCATTCGGTCGGGCCTGTCGCAGGCGCTCAAAGTCCCGCAGAACAAGGTCCGTGTTGTTCAGCCAGGTTTCGTCGGTTCTGGTTACGGCTTCCGCAGCAACGTCGAGCTGCCCGAGATCCACTCGGCCATCCTGGCCAAGATCACCGGCCGCCCGATTCACACGACCTACACCCGCGCCGAAGACTTCGTCATTCGCACCCATCGCCCGCAGTTCCGCGACGAGATGCACCTGTCCGTCAATAAGGACGGCTCCATCGTCTCTGGCAACTTCAAGGTGATCGCCAACGTCGGTGCCGCGCGCAGCTCGGCCGCCAACGGGTCGTGGTTCACCATGCAGGATCTGTACAAGATCCCGAACCTGAAGCTCGAAGCCGTCGACGTCTTCACCAATTCGTACAAGCAGGGTCCCTATCGCTGCGTCAGCCACCCGAATGGCACGCTGGCCCTCGAAGTCACGATGGAAAAGGCCGCCTACGCCATCGGGATGGACCCGGTCCAGTTCCGACTCAACAACCTCAACGAAACGGGCAACCCCGATACCAACAAGGCGTTCAGCAATCCAGGCATTCGTGACTGCATCACTCAGGCGGCCGACGCCATCGGTTGGAAAACCAATTGGCATGCCCCGAAAACCAAAGAGGTTCGCCCGGGTGTGTTCCACGGCATCGGTCTCGCCGCCCACGCCTGCAGCCACGGCGGTGGCGGTAACCCAGCTACTGGCCAGGTCATCGTCAATACCGACGGCTCGATTCAGCTATCTTCAGCAGCGAACGAGATTGGCGACGGCCAGCGCACCACGATGGCGATGATCGCAGCCGAATCGCTGGGTGTACCGTTGTCGACGGTCAGCATCACGACCTACATCGATACCGATCTGACCACGGATAACAGCGGCAGCTTCGGCAGCATCCAGACCAACACTGGTGGTCGGGGCATGTACGAGGCGGGCCAGGACGCGCGGCGGCAACTGCTCGACTGGGGCGCCAAGAAGTTTATCGACGACGCCAAGAAACAGAACCAGACGCTGGATCTGAAACCGGATGACGTCGATATGAAAGACGGCTCCGT
>DASYKL010000661.1:0-10195 GCA_035995405.1 Chloroflexota bacterium | reverse complement strand
AGGTGTTCGATCAGGCCGGGTTCGCCCCGCTCTCGCCCGGCTGGCCAGACGACCCGGGCACGGTTGCCGAGGCCAACGCGCACCCTGACGACTTCGCCCACAAGACCATCGGTCAGGTCGCCGACCACTACGCCGACGTGGTCGGCCAGCTGAACACCAGGCCGGTCCTCATTGGCCATTCGTTCGGCGGCTTGCTGGCCCAGATCCTGGCCGGACGCGGCCTTGCGGTGGCCACTGTGGCAATCGATCCGGCGCCGTTCCGGGGCGTGTTGCCACTGCCCATCTCGTCGCTGAAGTCGGCGTTTCCGGTCCTGAGCAATCCGCTCAATCGCAACCGCGCGGTGCCGCTGACCTACGACCAGTTCCGCTTCGGTTTCGCCAACGCCGTCAGCGAGGAGGAGGCCCACCAGCTGTATGACACGTTCGCCGTGCCGGCCTCTGGCGCGCCGCTCTTTCAGGCCGCGACCGCCAATTTCAATCCGTGGACCGAGGCTAAGGTCGACAGCAAGAATCCGAGCCGCGGGCCGCTGCTGATCATCTCGGGCGAGAAGGACAACACGGTGCCCTGGGCCATCGCCAACGCCAGCTTCAAGCAGGAGGAGCGCAACGCGGACGTGACAGAGATCGTCGAGATGCCCAATCGCGGCCACGCGCTCACCATCGATAGCGGCTGGCGCGAGGTGGCCGAGACTGCGCTGACGTTCGTCCAGCGCTTCGCGCACTAGCCGGCCGTCGCGAACGCAGGTCTCCGTTGGCGAGCGCGCCAGAGGCTGGCGCGGCGAACGCCAGGCTCAGTCCAGAAGCGGAACGCTGGTTCCTCGTAGCTGAACGATATGATCCGGGCAGTGGCCGCTTCTGTCGCAGACCCGATCCACCTTTCATTACCAGACACCCTCGAAGGGCCACGCGTGCTGTTGCGGCCCTATGCCGAGCGTGACGCGGCTGCCGTCCTGGCCTCCGTCGACGAGTCGCGGGAGAGCCTGGCGCCGTGGATGATCTGGGCCCACGCTGACCACACCGTTGCCGACTACGTAGCTCATATCCGCCGCTGGCAAGCGCGCTGGGTATTGCGTGAAGAGCTGCACCTCGGGATCTTTGACCGACACACGGGCCGTCACCTGGGCGGCACTGGTCTGCACCGCATCGACTGGCAGATTCGCCGGTTTGAAATCGGCTACTGGCTGCGGGATTCGGCCGTCGGCCACGGCTACGCGACCGAGACTGTCCAGGTCTTGACGCGTTTTGCCTTCGAGGTGCTGCAGGCGAACCGCGTCGAGGTTCGCATGGATGCGCACAACGCGCGCAGCCGGGCGGTGCCGCAGCGCCTGGGCTTCCTATATGAGGGTCGCTTGCGCGGCGCCGCGGCCGGCGTTGACGGACAACCGCGCGACACGGAGGTGTTCGCGGTGCTGCCCGACGACTACGCCCGCCTGGTTTGGCGCACTTCCTGAGACTGAGGCCGGCTGCAACTTTCGTGTGCCTGGGTGGGTTACAGGGCCCGCAATGACAGTTCCCGGGTACGTTTTTCAAGCGGACGATCGGTCGCGGCTCGCGGCTGCCGAAGAGTTGCTCGATGACGGCACACAGCGTGTGCTCACGCGCATCGGTGTCGCGTCTGGCTGGCGGTGTCTCGAGGTCGGCGCCGGTGGCGGCTCGATTGCCAGGTGGCTGGCAGGCATCGTGGGATCCTCCGGCCAGGTCGTCGCAACCGACGTTGACGTGCGCCAGTTGCAGGGTCTCGCCAACCCGACGATCGAGATCAGGCAGCACGACATCACTTCCGATCCGCTCGAGACCAACAGCTTCGACTTGATCCATGCACGGCTGGTGCTCGAACACTTGGCCGAGCGCCAGCGCGTGCTCGAGAAGCTGACCCAGGCCTTGCGCCCGGGCGGCTGGTTGGTGGTCGAGGCTGTCGACTACGTCTCGGCCGTGCCCGTGGGCGAGCACGGTGCGGCGCTCCACGCACGGACACAGGGCGTCCGCCTGGACGAGTTCTCGCGACGCGGTGTCGACCACGCTCTGGGCCGTCGCTTGCCCTCCCTGTTGCGGGCCCACGGCCTCGCCCACGTGGCCAACGAGGGCCGAGCCTGGATCATGGAAGGTGGCTCGCCTGGCGCGCGCTGGTTCAAATTGTCGCTGCAGCATCTCCGCGCCGGGCTTGTACAGCCCGGCTTGCTGACCGACGCAGACGTCGATCGCATGCTGGCCTACTTCGATGATCCGACGTGGTCGGCAGTGTCCCCGCTCGTCGTTGCCGCCTGGGGCCGGCGGCCGCCGCCACGCTAAAACGAAGGTACGGGCAAGACCAGACCGAACCCCAGTATGCGTATGGTCTGCCGCACTACGTTGCGCAAGTGTTTCCCAGGAGCAGCATGTCGACCACTACTCGTTCTCCAGACGACGTCACGCCCAGCCAATCGCATACGCCTTTGCTTGTCCGGCCGACGACATTGCGCGGCCTCTCGTTGCGCAATCGCCTTGTCGTCTCGCCGATGTGTCAGTACTCGTGTGAGCAACGCGATGGCCTCGCCACCGATTGGCACCTGGTCCATCTCGGTAGCCGCGCAGTCGGCGGCGCTGGGCTGGTCTTTACTGAAGCGGCCGCGGTGACGCCCGCCGGCCGCATCGCGCCGCAAGATCTTGGCTTCTGGTCAGATGCGCATGCCGACGCGCTGCGCGGCATCGTCACGTTTGGGCATGGCGCTGGCGCAGCAATGGGCATCCAGCTGGCCCACGCCGGGCGGAAGGCGAGTACTCGTCGACCCTGGGAGGGCGGCAACGGTATCCCCGATGAGGAGGGCGGCTGGACGCCCCTCGCGCCGAGCGCACTGCCGTTTTCGGAGACGTATCGCGTACCGCGCGAGATGAACGCGGCCGATCTCGTCGCCGTCAAACGGGCCTTCGTCGAAGCCACGCAGCGTGCCGAGCGCATCGGCCTGGACGTGGTCGAGCTGCACGCCGCACACGGGTACTTGCTGCATGAGTTCCTGTCGCCGCTGTCAAACGTCCGCACCGACGAGTACGGCGGTAGCTTTCTCAATCGGGCCCGCTTCCTCCTGGAAGTGGTGGAAGCCGTGCGCGGCGCGTGGCCCGAACCCAAACCACTCCTGGTGCGGCTCTCGGCGACTGACTGGGCGGAGGGTGGCTGGGATGTGGACGACACCGTGCAGTTGTCGGCTCTGCTACGCGACAGAGGCGTCGACGCGATCGACTGCTCGAGCGGTGGTCTCGTGCCGCAGCAGCGCATCCCGCTCCGGCCTGGCTACCAGGTACCGTTCGCCGAGCGCGTTCGTCGCGAAGCCCAGATCGCCACTGGCGCGGTCGGGTTGATCACCGAGCCGGATCAGGCCGAAGAGATCCTGCAGCGTGGCCAGGCCGACCTGATCTTCATGGCCCGTGAATTCCTGCGCGACCCCTACTTTCCGTTGCACGCGGCGGTGGCGCTCGGGGCACCCGAAGTCGCTCCCTGGCCGGTCCAGTACCACCGCGCCGCCCCCAGCCGCTAAGACGGCTGTTTAAGACGACTGTTGCGCGGCTGCCGCGGTCGCCGTATGTTGGCGAAATGGCTGTGCGAGGACTGTTCCACCGGCATGCGCGTCGGTGTCTGACGGCGGGGCGCTTCATGTCGAGCGTGACGTTCGGCATTCTCATGCTGATGCTGCCTTCGGCCGCATACGCCCGCGTCACGGAGATCGTGATCGACGATACGCAACCACTCCGCATCGGGACGCCAGCCGTGGATGTTCCTGGCTACCGCCAGATCTCGGGTCGGGCTTTTGGCGAGTTGGACCCCAACGAGCCGCTGAACGCCCTCATCCAGGACATCGAACTGGCCAGGGATCCCGACGGCAAGGTGCGTTACGTCGCGTCGTTCGTGCTGACGGTGCCCACCGACCTGACGAATGCGAGCGGCATGCTGTGGCATGACGTTCCGAACCGCGGCACGCCGCTGCTGATTGGCGCGGCGGAGCGAGCGTTCGGCGACATCGGGTTGGCCAGCGCCTGGCAAGGCGACAACTCCGCCAGCAACGCCAGCAACGGCACCGCCGTGCGGCCGACGCAGATGGTCGGGGACCGCCACTGGCTACAGGTGCCGATTGCCAGGAATGCGGACGGCTCGCCAGTCACCGGGCTCGTCCTCGGCCGCATCGTCAACCGCGACGGGCTGGCTGCCCAACCGCTGATCGTGCAGACCAATCCGCTGCCCTACCTACCCGCCAGTCTCGACACCACGCTGGCAACACTCGTGTCCCGCGACGGGGAGACGATGGACGGCGCCGCGATTGGCGAACAGCCGATCGAGAGCAGCGCCTGGAAGTTTTGTGGCGGCGGCACATTTGACGACCCGCAGCCGCTGACCACCATCCCGGTCAATATCTGTCTGAAAAACGGCTTCGATGCGACCAAGCTCTACCAGGTCGTCTACACCGCGAAGGATCCGTACGTTTTGGGCGTGGGCTTCGCCGCCTGGCGCGATGTCGGCTCGTTCTTCAAGAACCAGGCCCAGGATGATCTCGGCACGCCGAACCCTATCGCCGGCATCGCCAGGTGGTCGATTGCCCGTGGCTCATCGCAATCGGGCAATTTCCTGCGCGGCTGGCTGCATCTTGGTTTCAACCAGGACGAGTCCGGACGGCAAGTCCACGATGGCATGTGGCCGATCATCGCTGGCCGACGGATTGCCCTGAACTTCCGTTGGGCGCAGCCGGACGGCGTCCTGGAGCTGTACCAGGCGGGTAGCGAGGGCCCGCAGTGGTGGTCTGATTTCCCCGACGAAGTGCGCGGCCTGCCGACGAACGGCATTCTTGGCCGCTGCCGTTCGTCGGGCACCTGTCCCAAGATCATCGAGCATTTCGGCTCCGCTGAGGTGTGGGCGCTCAAACTCACCCCAGAATGGGTCGGCACCAGTGGCAGCACCGATATTCCCTTGCCCGCCAACGTGCGGCGGTACTACATCCCCAGCACCACCCATGGTGGCACCACGCTGGCCGCGCCAACGACGATGTTCAACGCCAGCCTTCCTGGCAGCCTGCTGCCCGCGGCCAGCTGCCCCGGCAATAACTATGGCACGGGTATCCTCAGCGCCAACCCGTTACCGCACGCCGATACGGTAAATGCGCTGCTCGTTCACTTTCGGAACTGGGTAATCAACGATGTCGCTCCGCCACCGAGCCGCTACCCGCGGCTGAGCGACGGCAACCTTGTCGCCGCGGAAAAGGGCGCGATGGGCTTCCCGACCATTCCACTGTCTATCGCCGGTCCTGGCTGGCGTACGACGGTTCCCGAGCCCGGTTTCATCAACCCCGTCCTCGACTACGACTGGGGCCCAGCGTTCGATCCCAACGACGCGACGGGCATCCCAGCGCAATTCCCGCCGCCGATCAAGCGGGTGATCAAGATGCTCGTCCCACGGGTCGACGCCGATGGCAATGAGCTGGGTGGGGTGCCGCTGGTGCTCAACGACGCACCGTTGGGCACCTATCTGGGCTGGAACATTACGGATGGCCGCACCAGCCCGCCGCTGGCTCAATACCGTCCATTCCATGGCGGCCAGCTGTGCGACTATGTCGGCGGCATGATTCCGTTCGCCAGGACGAAAGCCGAGCGCCTCGGCTCAGGCGATCCGCGGCTGTCCCTCGAAGAGCGCTACACGGATCATGGCGGTTACGTTGCAGCCGTCCGCAAGGCAGCGGCAAACGCGGTAGCGCAGGGCTTTCTCCTGCAGCCAGGTGCGGCTGCCCTGATCAGCCAGGCCGACGAGAGCAACGTGCTCAAGTAGCGCTACCCAAGCCCAGCAGCGCCGAAGCATCGACATACAGCCCGTCGGATCGCTGGTAGGGCCGCAGCCGCTCGGCCAGCACTGCTCGTGCGCGGTCGGTCTGCTCCGTATCGAGCGCCGCCAGACGTCGGCTCAGACCCGTGCCACGGGCGTTCTGCCAGTACTGCGTCAGGTCGGCATAGTGAAACGTGTTGGTCGCGACCTGCACCTCAACGTTCTTGAAGCCGGCGTCGATCAGTAGACGCGCTAGCGCATCCGGCGCAGTGATCCAGCCTGGCTCGCCCGGCCCGCCCAGGCCGAGATCGTCCAGGACCGCCCGCAGATCGTCTGCCTGCGATATCTGCCAGGTCGACACACCGAGCCGACCGTTCGGTTTGAGCACGCGCTGCATGTCGCTCAGGGCCTGGTCGAGGTTCGGAAAAAACATCAAACCGAAACCGCACAAGACGCGGTCGAACCTCTTATTTGAGAAGGTGAGATGCTCGGCATCCATCACCCGCACGTCAACCGCCAGCTTCCGCCGTTCGGCTTCCGCGCGGGTCGCCTCGACCATCGCTTCGGCGAGATCGACGCCCGTCACCTGGCCGGTCGGACCCACGCGTTCGGCAGCCGGAAATAGGACCGCGCCACGGCCTGTGGCAACGTCAAGGACGGTCTGCCCCGGCTCGACGCCAATCGAATCGATGAGCTTTTGGCCGAAGTGGGCAAAGCAGCCGACCCCGGCTGCGTCGTAGACCGGCGCCAGGCGGTTGAACCCCGCGGTGGTTTGAGCTTTGCGATGCTCAGCCTCTTGGGTCATGTAGCTCTCAATGTAGTGGACCTGGCCGTGGCTCCAACGGGCGGTCGAGCACTCGCGGGCTAAGAACCGCCTGGGTTACATGGCGCGCCAGGCATCGGGTTGTGAGTCGTCCAGGTCGGTGAAGCCGTACTCCTGGGCCAATTGACCGGCGGTCACCGAGTGCTGATTCCAGCGTGCTCGCTTGTCGTCTGCCGCGAGCGCAGCAACTGCGCGACCGACGTAGCGCGGCGTTTCGGACATGCTGAAGTGCGGGGGAGCGACCGCCAGGCCCGTGCTCGCTCGCGCTGGATCGATGGCGTCGCGCCAGGTGTCCTCGGTTACGCCAAAGTGCTCGAGCATCATCTCCGACCGAAGAAAGCCAGGGGTGATGGCGACGGCTGTCGCGCCGTACGGTGCCAGCTCATGCCCCTGCGAAAAGGCCAGCCGATTCACGGCGACTTTGGCCAGGTCGTAGAACACGGAGATGCGGTAATTCGCAGCGTTGTAGGCAGTCGTTCCGTCCGTCACTTCGACGACCAGCCCGCCAGGCCGGTCAATGAGCAACGGCAGCAGGTGATGGGAGGTGATGAGATGTGTCTCGACGGCCAGCCGCACGATCCGCAGGCCTTTGTCCAGGTCGTGCTCCCAGATCGGGGTGTTCCACTCTGCCGGACCGCCTTTGAGGAGCTCGCCGCCCCAGATGTCGTTGACCAGAATGTCGATATGGCCAGACTCGACGCGGATCAGGTCGGCCAGTCGCCGGACCTGGTCGGACTCGAGATGGTCGACCTGGACCGCGATGCCAGTGCCACCCAGGTCGGTGACCATGGCCGCGGTCTGCTCGATCGTCTCGGCGCGGTTGTATTCGGAGCGTTGTGTACCGCTGCTACGCCCGGTGCAGATCACGGTCGCACCTGCCTCGCCCAGCGCCGCGGCGATGCCACGCCCCGCGCCGCGAGTCGCCCCCGCTACAACGGCGACTCGCCCCTGCAGTGCAGACGGGTCCGCAGACCATGCCATCCCTGTGCGTCCAGCGTAGTGGCGCGCCTCAGTGGACGGCTAGCACTGGCTCCCGCTCGTCCACGGCCGCGCGGCTATCGCCGCTAACCTGTGTGTCAGCACCGTCGGCGCGAGACTCCGACGGCCCAGACGGCGAGCGCCGCAGCGTCCACACCAGAAGCCAGCCAACCGCCACCACGATCAGCGCCGAACGGTACACGTCGCCGAAGGCAAATGCGGTGGCATCGACCAAGGCTGACGCCGAAGCTGTCCCGCCAGCTGCGCTGGCAGCCTCGGCGATATGGAGTGGAATACGGCCTTGCAGCTCGGTCGCGAACGCCGCGATGGCCAGCGATGCGATTACGTTCTGCATCGCCGACGTCAACGAGGTCACCCGGCCGACCAGGTCACGTGGCGCGACGTTGAGGAGATGTGTGTTCAGCGCCATCATCATCGAGCCCATGCCCGAGCCCAACAGCACCATCGGCACGATCAGATCGATGCCCGTGGTCGCGCCCGTCAGACCCGACAACGACCACATCGCAGCGCCGATGAGTGTCATTCCGAAAAGCACGGGGATGCGCGGCCCAATGCGATCGAAGACACGCCCGCCGATCTGCATGAAGACGGCCGAGGCAACGGCGATCGGCAGCGTGTACAGGCCGGTCTCCAGGGCACCGTACCCGCGGACTTGCTGCAGGAAGACCGGAATCAGAAAGAACGTCCCGAACATCGCCGCGAAGGCCGCCCACTGGGTGATGATGCCCAGGGTGAAATCGCGGCCGCGGAAGACACGCAGGTCGAGGACCGGGTCGCTGATGCTCAATTCGCGCCAGACGAACAGCACCAGCGCGACGAACCCGATGGCGATGCCGCCGAGCGTCGAGGGCGCGGTCCAGCCAGCATTTGTCGACTGGCTCACGCCAAACGAGAGCGACGCAAACGCCAGCGGCCCGAGCACGATACCCAACGAGTCGAGCGCGCCAACAAAGCGACCGGCGGGAATGCTCGGCAATGCTCGCAGACCGACAATCAATGCCAGGATGCCCACGGGCAGGTTGATGAGGAAGATCAGCCGCCAGTCGGCATACTCCAGCAGATAGCCGGACAGCAGCGGGCCGAGGGCTGGCGCGACCATCAGCGGCAGGCCGAAGATGCCGAAGATGGCGCCGCGTCGCTCGGGTGGCGTCAGCCGATACAGAACCGCCATGCCGATGGGCATCAGCATCCCGCCGCCGAGGCCTTGCAGGATTCGCGTCGCGATGAGCATCTCGCTGTTGATGGCCAGGCCACACAACGCCGATCCCAGGGTGAACAGGATCAGCGAGATCAGATAGACGCGCTTGGCGCCAAAACGGTCCGACAGCCAGCCGGAGAGTGGGATAACCGCCGCCTGGGCCAGCATGTATGCCGTGATGACCCACTGCAGGAGACCGAGATCACTATTCAGCACGCGGCCCAGCGTGGGCAGCGCGACGTTCACGACCGTGTTGTCGAGGATCACCATGAACGTTCCCATGATGATGGCGATGAGCGGAATGAGAATGGAGCGCGTGTTTGTACTTGGTGGTGCCGTAACCATTACCCCCTAACAACACCGCGGACCGTCTTTTATTGCTGGCCATACGGGCAGGTTTGCCCCCGTTCGTTTGGACGGGTTGACTTCAGCGCGGCGGCGAGTCGGTCCAGACGAGCGCCGTGTTCAGCTTGATGAAGCGCTGTAACCCAGCCGATTCGTCGACACTCGCCAGGCGAGAACAGCGACAGCCACCAGGCTGGTGAGCACGGCCATCAGCTGTGCTTCTTGCAGTCCGAGCAGAAGCGTTGGCTCCTGGCGCAAGTAGGTCAGCACGAAACGGATCGCGCCATAGCCGACCGTGCCGACCAGGAACGTCAGCCCAGGGCGCTCGCGCAGGCGATCGCGCAGCACGAAGAGGATCCCCAGGAGAACCATCTCGGCAACGATTTCGTAGAGCGGGTAGGCGTAGGTCGAGACTCCGAGGAGGTCGGCTGGCAGCAGGTCGTTCTGGTGTGTGTAGCGAATTGCCAGACACAGGGGGCAGCCTGTGGCATTGGCGCCCCAGGCGTCACCATTGGCCAAACAGCCACAGCGGCCAATCGCCTGACCGACAAGCATCGCCGGCGCGGCCACATCGAGCAGCCGCCAGGTGTCGGCTCGGGCGCGCCAGGCGGCGACCCCACCACTCAGCAGGCCACCGATGAACGCGCCATACACGGCAATACCGCCTTGCCAGACGGCCGGGATGAGTAGCGGGTTTTCGAGATAGAACGGCAAGTGGTCGAGCACGTGGAACAGCCGCGCACCGACAATCCCGCCGACGACGGCCCAGGTAGCGACGTGTCCCACAACGTCGGTGGACATACCGCGCTGCTGAGCCAGTCGAGCGGCGAGCCACACCCCGCCGGCGATCGCCAGCACAGTGAAGAGGCCGTGCCAGCCAAGCTGAAAGGGCCCGAGCTGAGCAATGATCGGGTCAAAGCCGAAGTCGATGGTTAGCATGCGATCGTCCGAGGAGTATGGGCCTCGGGAATGACCGAGCGACGGAATTGGTGCTCTGATCAGGCCAACGAGTCGTGCCCAGTGTCTTCGGCGCGAGCTAGCTAATTGGAGGTTG
>DASYKL010000660.1:0-4109 GCA_035995405.1 Chloroflexota bacterium | reverse complement strand
GGAAATCGGGGCTGAAGTCCTGCTGATGGCCAAGAACCGCGTCGACGGCGTCTATGACGCCGACCCGAATCAAGATCCGACGGCTCGCAAGTTCGACCATCTGACGTATATGGAAGCGCTCGAGCGACGCCTGAAGGTGATGGATAGCACTGCCCTATCACTGTGCATGGACAATAAGCTGCCCATCATCGTGTTCGACCTGAGCGACGAAGGCAATCTGCTTAGACTTGTCGAAGGCGACCGTACCGTAGGGACGCTGGTGTCCTGATGCGTTCGGGGTGCATCGTGTCTGCTGAGTCATAAGACCTGTCGAATGATTCTTCCGCGATATTGTCTGGACATCGAGCGGTCCGCCACCATCCGAAAGGACGAGCCTGAACCCATGACTGGTGACTCATGACTCAAGACTCGCTTGACGACATCATCAAAGGCGCCGAGCACAAGATGACCAGCGCCATTGACGCCCTCGGCCGCGACCTGCAGTCGATCCGTACGGGGCGGGCCACGCCGATGCTGCTCGACCGGGTCCAGGTCGACTACTACGGCACGCAGACGCCGATCAACGGCGTCGCCAACATCAGCGCGCCAGACGCGCGCATGGTCGTTATTCAGCCGTGGGACCGGGGCATGCTCGGCGTCATCGAGAAGGCCATCCAGAAATCAGATATCGGCATCAACCCGACCAATGACGGCAGCGTCATTCGTCTGGTCCTGCCACAGTTGACCCAGGATCGACGAAAAGAACTGGTCAAGCACGTCCATCAGCGTGCCGAGGAAGCGCGCATCGCGGTCCGCAACTGCCGCCGCGACGCGCTCGACCATTTGCGCAAGACAGAGAAAGATGGCGGCGTGTCTCAGGAAGACGAACGGCGCGCCCAGGAACGACTGCAGAAGCTCACCGACGGCTTCGTGAAGAAGGTCGACGAGGTCTCCAGGGCCAAGGAGACCGAAGTGTTGGAGGTCTGAGTATCAGCGTGGCGATGGTCGCGGGCAGCGCGCAGGCAGGGCTCCAACCGACAACCGGGGCTGAAACGACCGCGCAGCCCGAGACGATACCCACCCACGTCGGCATCATCATGGACGGCAATGGCCGTTGGGCCAAACGGCGCAGCCTGCCACGCCTGGCAGGTCACCACGCCGGCACCGAGAACGTGCGTCGCATCACGATGGCCTGCGCCGATGTCGGTGTCGAAGTACTGACGATCTATGCGTTCTCAACGGAGAACTGGCGTCGTCCACAGGACGAAGTACTGGGGTTGATGCGGTTGCTCGCCCAGCGCATCGACAAAGAAGCCGCCGAGCTACACAAGAACAATGTCCAGATTCGCCACGTCGGTGAGCTCGATGGCATCCAGCCGCGGCTGGCCGATCGCGTGCGGGCCGCGGTCAAGCTGACCGAGGCCAATAGCGGGCTGATCCTCAACGTCGCTTTCAACTACGGCGGTCGGCAAGAAATCGCCCGCGCAGTCCAGCGTGTGCTCGCCAGCGGTGTGCGGCCGGACGAGGTGACCGAAGAGTTGATCGATCGCCATCTCGACACGGCTGGCTTGCCCGATCTCGACCTGGTGATCCGAACCGGCGGGGAGATGCGCTTGAGCAACTTCCTGCTGTGGCAGTCGGCGTACGCCGAGTACTATGCGACACCAATATGCTGGCCCGACTTTGGGCGCGACGAGCTGTTGGCAGCCTTCGCGGAGTTCGGCCGGCGGGCCAGACGGTTCGGCGGCCTGTCCTAGAGGGGCGCCTGTCTGACTGGTTGGCACTTTTCGGCCGCCCGTCCAGGCCTATCAATCAAACGGAGTTCGGCCGCCCTGTGGTTCGTGGCTCTGGCTTGTCGCGGCGGAGCCGCCAGTGACCGTCACGCCGGGTGCTGCGCAGGGCGTCGTCAGTAAAACTGGTACGCGGAACGCGGAGCTTGGCATGCTGGCGTTGCGCTTTGTCAGCGGTGCGATCGCGGTGCCATTCCTGCTGGGGGTGGCCTACCTGGGTGAACCCGTCTACGGCACGTTTATCGTGCTCGCCTGTGCGTATGCCGCCTGGGAAATCCGGGGCATGTTGCGCACTGGGGGCTATGTGCCGCACGACCTCGCGCTGTTTGGCACGGCCGTCTTCCTGCCGCTCGATGCCTGGCTGCGCCCCGATTCGTGGTCGTTGGCCGCGGATGGCGTGCTGTTCCTGGTGGTGATCGTCCTGGTCAGCCTGATGACGCTGTTGTTGCGGCCGTCTCGCGAGCGGGCGCTCGATGGGTGGGCGCTGTCGCTGGTGCTGGCGCTGTATATCGGTGGGCTGATGCAGTTCTACATCCCGTTGCGGGGCCTCCCGACAAGCTCGCCCGGGTTCTGGGTGATGGCCCTGCTGGGACTCAGCTGGGTGTGCGATTCGAGCGCGTTTTTTGTTGGTCGAGCCATCGGCCGTACCAAACTGGCGCCGACGATCAGCCCGAAGAAGTCGGTCGAAGGCGCCGTCGCCGGCCTGGCCGCGTCCGCCGTCTTCGGATTGGTGCTCGGTCTGATCGGCGGCCTGCCATTGCTGCTCATGGCTGGCTATGGCCTGACAATCGCCGCCGCGACCATCGTCGGCGACCTCGTCGAGTCGCTGATCAAACGGCAAACCGGCGTCAAAGACTCAGGTGTGCTGATCCCAGGCCACGGCGGCTTGCTCGACCGCATGGACAGCTTGCTCTTTTGCGCACCACTCGCGGTCGTTTACCTGCACCTGTTCTACACATGAAGCAGATCGCCGTGCTGGGAAGCACGGGCTCGATCGGTCGACAGACCCTCGACGTCGTCCGCTGGCATCCTGACGAGTTCTCCGTTGTCGCGCTGGCCGCTTCTCAGCCGTCCGAAACGTTTCTGGCGCAGGTTGACGAGTTCCACCCGCGGCTGACGTGCGTGACGGCAGTCGACGGCGCCGAACGGCTTGTAAAGATTGCCACCGACCCGTCGATCGACCTGCTGGTCGTGGCGACGAGCGGCACCGTCGGCTTTCGCCCGACGATCGCCGCGCTCACCATGGGCAAACCGGTCGCTCTGGCGAACAAAGAGACGTTGATCATGGCTGGCCACCTGGTCACGGCAGCGGCGGCACGATCTGGTGCTGCGTTGTTGCCGATCGACAGCGAGCACAGCGCGATCTGGCAGTGCCTGCAGGGTGAGGAGCCCTATACGGAACGCGTGCGCCGCCTCCTGCTCACAGCCTCGGGCGGCGCGTTTCGCGACCGCCCGGTCTCAGCGCTCATTGACGTAACGCCTGAGGAGGCACTGAAGCATCCGACGTGGACGATGGGGCCGAAGATTACGATCGACTCGGCGACGTTGATGAACAAAGGCCTCGAGGTGATCGAGGCGCACTGGCTCTTTGGGCTGCCGTTCGACTGCATCGACGTCGTCATTCACCATCAGAGCGTGATCCATTCGCTGGTCGAGTTCATCGATGGCTCGGTCAAAGCGCAGCTTGGGGTGCCCGATATGCGGCTACCGATCCAGTACGCCATGGCTCATCCACGCCGCCTTTCCGCTCAGGCGGAGCGTTTGGATCTCACCGCAGTAGGCCAGCTGACGTTTTCGTCGGTCGACTCTGAGAAATACCCGTGCCTGGCGCTGGCGTACGACGCCGGGCGCCGCGGCGGGACCTACCCGACGGTCCTGAACGCCGCCAACGAGGTGGCGGTCGCCCGCTTCCTCGGCCGCGACCTGCGCTTCGCAGACATCGCCACACTGATCGACGGCGCGCTCCAAGCCCACCAGCCTCGCCAGGCGCCCAGCCTGGAAGAAGTCATCGCAGCCGACGCCTGGGCCCGCCAGTTCGCCACCCGCTGGCCCAGCCAAGCGTTGTGAACCACCAATACCCGCGATCATGGCCTGGCCGATTGTTATATTGCCCATAGGCGCTATGAGCATCCTGTGGTTCCTGCCCATCCTCAGCGTGATGATGTTCGTGCACGAGCTCGGCCACTTCGTGACGGCGCGGCTGTTCGGCATCACCGTCCAGGAGTTCGGTTTTGGTCTCCCCCCACGCTTGTGGGGCTTTAACCGCAAGGGCGTCATCTACTCGATCAACTGGATCCCCTTCGGCGCTTTCGTCAAGATGCTTGGCGAAGAAGATCCAAC
>DASYKL010000659.1:0-6091 GCA_035995405.1 Chloroflexota bacterium | reverse complement strand
CCATGCGGTCCGCGGCTCGTGGCTAAGGTGCTCGACCACAACGCTGCCTTCCAGGCCGGCGTTGGCCACTAGCTGGCGCAGTGGCTCCTGCAGCGCGCGCTTCAGAATCTGTGCGCCGACCAGCTCGTCGGCCACGAGCCCGAGTTGGTCGACTACGGCCGCAGCGCGTAGCAGTGTCGCGCCACCACCAGGCACCACACCTTCTTCGATGGCCGCGCGAGTCGCATGCAGGGCATCTTCGACGCGGGCTTTCTTCTCCTTCAGCTCGATCTCCGTCGCCGCGCCGACCTTGATCACCGCGACCCCGCCAGACAGTTTGGCCAGGCGCTCCTGCAGCTTTTCCTTGTCATAGTCGCTCGTCGTTTCTTCGATCTGGGCTTTGATCTGAGCGATACGGGCCTTGATTTCGTCTGGCTTGCCGTTGCCTTCGATCAGCGTCGTTTCATCTTTGGTGACGACGATGCGACGCGCCTGACCCAGGTCTTCCATGGTCGTCTGGTCGAGCTTTTTGCCGATCTCTTCCGAAACGACGGTCGCACCGATCACGGTGGCGATGTCTCGCAGCATTTCCTTGCGGCGGTCGCCGAAACCGGGCGCTTTCACGGCGACGACGTTCAGGATGCCACGCAATTTGTTGACGACGAGCGTCGCCAGGGCTTGCGCGTCGACATCCTCGGCAATGATCAGCAGATCCTTGTGGCCGGCTTGGACGAGCTGCTCCAGCAACGGCAACAGTTCAGTCGTGCCACTGATGCGCTTGTCGGTAATCAGCACGTAAGGCCGATCCAGCGAGGCTTCCATCCGCTGCATGTCACTCACGAAATACGGTGAGATGTAGCCGCGGTCGAATTGCATGCCCTCGGTGTACTCGACTTCCACTTTCAGGCTCTTACCCTCTTCGACGCTGATCACGCCATCACGGCCGACCTTTTCCATGGCCTCCGCCAGCAAGTGACCGATCTCGGGATCGTTGGCGGCAATCGCGGCGATGTGCTCGATGTCACGTTGGCCGTCCACCGGAATGGCCAGGCGCTTGATCTCGGCGACGACCGCCTGCGTGCCAGCGTCGATGCCACGCTTCAGCAGCATCGGATTGGCGCCGGCTGCCAGATTTCGCAGACCCTCTGTCACGATTGCCTGCGCCAGCACCGTCGCGGTCGTGGTTCCGTCGCCGGCCACGTCGTTGGTCCGCGTGGCGGCCTCTTTCAGCATCTGCGCGCCCATGTTTTGGAACTGGTTCTCCAGTTCGATTTCCTTGGCAACCGTTACGCCGTCGTGGGTGACGGTGGGAGCGCCCCATTTCTTATCGATGGCGACGTTTCTGCCACGTGGTCCAAGAGTGACCTTGACGGCGTTGGCCAGCACATCGATACCGGCCTTGAGCTGCCGACGCGCCTCGGCGTCGTAAAGAAGTTGTTTTGCGGGCATGAAGTTCTCCTGATACTGCCGTCAGCCAGCAGCTGAAGGCATGTGTGAAAGCTAGGTGTTGGGGCTGGTGACAATCGCGAGCAGGTCGCTCTCGCGCAGGACGAGGTAGTCTTCGCCTTCGAGTTTCACGTCAGTCCCGCCGTATTTTGCGAAGAGCACCGTGTCACCGGTTTTGACTTCCATTTCGAGGCGTTGGCCGCTGTCGAGCACGCGACCTCGACCAACCGCCAGGACGGAGCCCTCCTGCGGCTTTTCGGTCGCGGTGTCCGGCAGGACAATGCCGCTCAAGGTCATTTCGTCTTTGGGCTTCGGCATGACGACGACGCGGTCGCCAAGTGGAGTGAGATTGAATGTCATCTGCGACGGGATCCTCTCGAGTTGCCCGGAGTATATGGTTCAATCAGCACGCTAAACGGCGTCTTCGGGCTGGAATGACGAATCAAACACGAATAAAACATCTCGCCCAGTCGCTTTCGCGTTTTTCTGGCCGCATGTCCGTCAGCACTGATCAAGCGGATCGGAATTGCCAAGGCCTGCCACACCGTGTGACGGCGGTTGGCGCCGACGGCTTAGCCAAAGACGTGCCTGGCATCGACTCGGCAGCTTCCCAGAATAGTTGATCGTCACGACCGAGGCCGGTCTTCATAAAAATGTTGAAAGCGCGTCGTGGACGTCGTAAACGGTCAGCCCATGCGGCTCAATGGCACGGGTCAGGGTTGTCCTGCGAGTTCGGCGCGTCGTCCAGCCCCGATCGAACCCGCCAC
Organism: Chloroflexota bacterium; assembly: GCA_035995405.1. Taxonomy (GTDB): domain Bacteria; phylum Chloroflexota; class UBA6077; order UBA6077; family CF-72; genus CF-72. Next base: position 3,899 of record DASYKL010000659.1, on the reverse strand, counting down.
AACTCGGCGCTGCAGCGGGCCCACAGGAGATCGTGCCACCTCCCGCCAAGCGGCGATGATCTGGGTCGTACGGTGTTCTCCGTGATCGTGAACAGCACCTCCACTTTTGGCGCGCTCCACAGTCGACTGCCGACAATCCGCCAGACTTCAGGGATTGAAATCCGCGACCTGTCCGCCTTCCATATCGACTACGCGCAAACGCTGGCCGCGGCGGACGATGCACGCTGCGCCCTCGCCCGGCAGAACCGGTGTACTGCTGGCGGTTGCCAGTTGTAGATGATGTTGAGCTCAGCGGCTTTTTCAAAGGTGGCCGCGTTCCACAAGTAGGCATGTTCGAGACGGTGAGGCGGATCCGGGCGCGGGTACGCCCGCATCGCCTTTTCGATTGCCTCCAGAGTCACGGTAATGGCATGGTCGCCATGCGGTATCGCCGCGATCTGAAAGCCAGCCTTGTGTGCCAGGAGACAGAACTCGTCGGCCATCTCCTGACTGACTCGGAAACTGCCGCGAAATGTGCCGGACGGATTGTTGGAATGGGGTTCAAACAACGCGGCTGTTTGACCCTGGACCCTACCGTCGATGCCGATCACCGGCGGTCCAATCCGCAGCCAATCGTCGCCGAAAGATGTCGAAGGCAGCGGTGTTCTTCTCCCAGCTCGAGCCATGCGTCAACTCGAACGAACGACCGATGAGGAAGAGCAGGCGTTACGCGGCGACGACTACGTCGGCTGGACGCGAACGAATAAGGCATTTCATCACAGCTGGCCGAACTCGCCGGTAATGGACGCATTGCTAACAGCCTGGAGCTCCTGGCCTGCGACAGTTGGACGGCGTCCTCCGCGCGTTCTAGACTGGCGTCGGGCATAACCTATGACAACCTCGAGGGGGGGCGTATGAGATTCACGTATCGTCGCCTGACAGCCGCTGTGGCAGCGGCTGCGTTGATGGTCGGACCGTCGGTAACGTCTGCGCAGACGACCCCGGACTACCGCTTGCCGCCGGCCGCTGACTGGCCGGTCGTGGCTGGGAATTGGGGCAACCAGCACTTCTCGACTCTCGACCAGATCAATACGACGAACGTCAAGAACCTCAAAGGCGCCTGGATGGCCCGCCTGAATTCGGGCATCGGGTCGAAGTATTCGCAACAAACGACGCCTGTAGTCAAAGACGGGGTGATGTACCTCACCACCGGTCAACAGGACGTTTTCGCCATGAACGCCAGGACTGGCGAGATGGTGTGGGAGTACATCGCCGACATCAATCCGAATGCTGCTCGCTGGCGGAACCGCGGCGTCGCACTCGGCGACGGCAAGGTCTTCGCCGTCCAGACAGATGGCCGTGTGATTGCCCTCGATCAGCAGACAGGGAAGCGGCTCTGGGATACGCCGATCGATGCCGACGTGACGCCGGGAGCGCTGAGATATCTCGCCGCGGCGCCACTGTACTTTGACGGCGTCGTCTACACCGGCCTCTCTGGGAGCGAAGGCGCGCTGCGCGGTCGGCTCACCGCACTCGATGCCAAGACGGGCAAAGAGTTGTGGCACTGGTACACGATCCCTGGTCCGGGCGAATACGGCAACGACACCTGGGCAGGTGACTCCTGGAAAACGGGTGGCGGGGCAATCTGGATGCTGCCAGCGCTCGATCCTGACCTGGGGTTGCTGTACCTGCCGGTCGGCAACGCCTGGCCTGATTACGACGGCAGCGGCCGTGGCGGCGACAATTTGTTCACTTCTTCACTGGTCGCGCTCGACTACAAGACTGGCCAATACAAGTGGCATTTCCAGTTTGTACACCACGAGATCTGGGATTACGACGCCAGCAATTCGCCCGTCATTTTTGACACGATCATCGCTGGTCAGCCGCGCAAAGCGGTCGCCGCGACTGCCAAGACTGGTTGGCTGTACCTGCTCGATCGAACCACCGGAGTGCCACTCGCGGGCGTGGAAGAGCGGCCCGTCCCTCAGGAGCCTCGTCAGAAGACGGCTGCCACCCAGCCGTTCCCGATTGGCGACGCGTTTTCGAGTCAATGCGCCGACCAGATTCCTGGCTTCCAGGTGGGCTGTATCTTCTCGCCGTTCTGGGATGTGCCAACCGTCATCATGCCGACCGCATCCGGCGGCAACGACTGGGCGGCTCTGTCGTTCAGTCGGCAGACCGGCTATTTCTACGTGACCGCGTCAGACCAGAACACGGCATACAGCGTTCGCCACGAGGGGTTTGACGAGACTGGCAAACTGGTCACGACGGGCGGCGGAGGAACCTTCAGCCCGCTCGGCTCCAGGGCTCGCGGCACGTTGACAGCCATCGACCCTGCCACCAACAAGATCGTGTGGCAGAGAGCCATGCCGTACCCGATTGGTGGCGGTAGTGGCTCCACGTCGACGGCCGGCGGACTTGTCTTTCACGGCGAGCCCGACGGCAACGTCCAGGCGTATGACGCTCGGACGGGTGACTTGCTGTGGCAATTTCAGACCGGCTTCGGGGCCGATGGGCCGGTGATGACTTACACCATCAATGGCGAACAGTACGTGGCGATTGCGACTGGCGGCGGAAGTAACAGCCGTGCCAACGGTGATGGCGTCTGGGCGTTCAAACTGGGCGGCAGCCTGAATCCGTTGTACCCGCCGCCGGCACCAGTCACGGTCACGGCGCTGACCGGCTCACCCGTCAACATTGATCGCGTGTCGGTCGGTCGGCTGTGGGATCCCGATGCGAAGGCGCTCGGACCAAAATTCGAGTACACGTTCGGTCCGCAGATCATCAAAGTCGCGGTTGGGTCGACGGTCACCTGGACCAACGACGGCGACATACCGCATACGGCAACGGCACAAGGTAACAGCTGGGATACGGGTGAAATCGCGGCTGGCCAGTCAGTGTCAATCACCATGGACACGGCGGGTACGTACAACTACTCGTGTATCCCGCATCCGTGGATGTACGGCCAGGTGATCGTGGAATAGAACGTCGGGGGCGCTACCCGATGAGGCGGCCCAGGGCCAGGCGGACGTCTGACGGCCAATGGTGGCTGCACCGACGCAGGCCGAAATGCAGTCCCGCGGCGCGGCGCGGACATGCCTGGCCATCGGCGGCTTTGACCTCGCAGGCGCGGTCCCAGACAATCCAGGCTGGGGGCGCCAGCAGGTCGAGGTCGGCCCATACGAGTGGCCAGGATTCGGTCTGTTCAGGTCCGGTGTTGTGGGCCATGGCGCTCTCCGACGGTCAGGACCATACGCAAGATGCGGTCCGCGGCGTCGTCGCGCACTCGGCGGGCGACGCTACCGCGGGCAGCGGCGCGCGGTGAATGCGTTGTGCGAATCGCCATCGCCAACGCATCGCCTTCACGGTCTGTACAGACGCCGCGCGATTGAGCTTAGTCGCCGCCTCTGCGGAGGTCCCACGTGAGGACTATCTGGCCGCCGTTGCCCTGATCGGTTTTCTGGCCGGCGAGATGGTCCGGATCGTTCGGGTCGGCGGTGGTCTGGATCATCGCCCCGGTCATGTCATACTGCTGTCGCTCGTCGTTGACGACTGTCCGACAGCCTGGCAAGGTGCGCAGGTCCGAGTGGTGGTTGGCGGCTACGGCCTGGCCGGAGAAGATGATGAACATGTCGCCGGGCTGACCGAGGGTCGGCACGCTGATGCCAGGTGGCAGCGCCATGCCAGGCGGCAGGCTCAGTCCCGGCGGTAGATCAAACCCTGGCGGTAGACCCGGCATCGTCGGCGCACCTGCTGGAATTGTCGGCGAATCGAAGATCTGCAAGTTGACGGGCAATTTGGTCGCATCGGCTGTGAACGTGTGGTGAACATAGGTCGCGCAGTCCTTCGTCGGCACGTCGGTGAAATCGCGCATCGTCCAGTGCACCGACGCCGTCGCGTTGTTGTCCACCACGTCGAGC